>SXLB01000026.1 GCA_005777825.1 Methylotenera sp.
AGCAAGAAATTGAAGCGGCGGCCAAGTCTGCCCAAATTCACGATTTCATTAGCCGTTTACCCAAAGGTTATGACACGGATGTCGGCGAACGCGGGCTCAAGTTATCCGGAGGCGAAAAGCAGCGCGTGGCCATAGCCAGAACCCTGTTAAAAAATCCAGCCTTATTGGTGTTTGATGAAGCGACATCGGCATTGGATTCCGAAACCGAACGCTCCATACAAAAAGAATTAAATGAGCTGGCTAAAAACCGTACCACGCTGATTATTGCCCACCGTTTGTCCACCATCACCCACGCCCATCAAATCTTTGTCATGGCTGAAGGTAAAATTATCGAGCGGGGCACGCACGAAGCATTGTTGGCCTTAGGTTTGTCTTATGCCGAAATGTGGCGAGCCCAACAATCGCAAAGTCAGGCTTGAGCTATATAAATCAGCAATTAGCCCTGACGTTTCAATGAGAGTGCATTGACGCAATAACGCAATTTGCTAGGGGCGGGACCATCAGGAAAGACATGACCTAAATGGGCATCGCAGCAGTTGCAGGTAATTTCCACGCGCATGCGATTTAGGCTGTCGTCATTAAAGTAGGCCACGCTATTTGGTTTAATCGGTTGCGTAAAAGAAGGCCAGCCTGTGCCAGAATCAAACTTTACCGTTGAATCAAACAGCAGGGTATCGCAGCACGCACAAGAATACATGCCGGGCTCAAAGTGAGTGCACATGGGAGAGCTAAAGGGGCGCTCGGTACCAGCGTTGCGCGTTACCTCGAAGACTTCATGGGACAGTAAAGCGCGCCATTGCTCGCCGGTTTTAACCACGCGTTGATCCGAAGTGGGGTTACCTTGTGTTACAAATTTTTCAATATCTTGCCATGTAAGCATTTTAATTTTTCCATTTAGTAAAGGCTAGAATATACCTTCAGATGAGGTTTTTAAAAACTAGTTCGGTGTTGGCGTGTCATTTTTAGCAGGCAAGAAAAAGCCCCGCATTTCTGCAGGGCTTTTAAATTTTTGGCTCCTCGACCTGGGCTCGAACCAGGGACACACGGATTAACAGTCCGTTGCTCTACCGACTGAGCTATCGAGGAATCGGTGAAGGCGTGATATTAAGGTTTAAGCGTCTTTTGGTCAATAACTAAAACGCTTAAATTGAAAAATTAATTTTATGCTAAGGCTTTTTCTATGCGGTCCAGCGCGTTTTGCAGGTTTTCCATGGAGGTCGCAAAAGAGATTCGAAAGTAACCTTCTGCACCGAATGCCGAACCAGGAACAACAGCCACATCAAATTTTTCCAGCAAGTATTCTGCGAAGGCCATGTCGCTAGGCGCGCTGATTTTGCCTTGTTTGAAAAGTGTATTGATGGCAGCGCGGGCATCAGGGAAGGCATAAAACGCTCCGCCTGCCATGAGGCAACTTAATCCTGGCATTTGATTAAAGCGGTTTACCACGTATTGGTGACGTTCTTTGAATGCGCTAACCATGGGCGTGATGCACGACTGAGGGCCTTCTAGTGCTGCTTGGGCGGCGACTTGCGAGATGGATGTGGCGTTGCTGGTGGATTGCGATTGCAAGATCTCCATAGCCTTAATGATGTAGGCGGGGCCGGCGGCGTAACCTATGCGCCAACCGGTCATGGAATAGGCTTTGGATACCCCATTTAGCACTATGCAGCGGTCTTTAAGTGCCGGTGTGGCATTCAGTATGTTGTAGAAGGGTTTGCCGGTTAAATTGACGTGTTCGTACATGTCATCGGTGGCCACTAACACGTGTGGGTGTTTTAACAAAACATCGCCCAAGGCTTTTAACTCATCCAAGCTGTAAACGGCACCGGTCGGGTTGGACGGCGAGTTGATCATGAAGATTTTTGTTTTTGCCGTAATCGCCGCTTCCAGTTGCGCAGGTAAGAGTTTAAAGCCCTGTTCTATGCCACATTCGATAATGACAGGTTTGGCTTCTGCTACCAGTGCAATGTCAGCGTAGGATACCCAATACGGGGCCGGTATGATGACTTCGTCGCCCTTGTTAAGTACCGCTAGGCACAAATTAAATATAGTCTGTTTGCCCCCAACGCCAACGATCACTTCGTTTAATGCGTAATCAAAACCGTTTTCATTTTTGAATTTATTAACGATGGCTTTTTTTAAGCCAGGGATACCGGCTACTGGGGTGTATTTTGTGAAGCCGTTGTCTATGGCTAACTTGGCGGCATCCTTGATGTGCTGTGGGGTATCAAAATCCGGTTCGCCGGCGGCCAGGCCAATGATAGGCCTGCCTTCGGCTTTGTACTTACCGGCTTTTGCCGTGATGGCAAGGGTGGGGGACTCTTTGATGGATAGAACGCGTTTGGATAAGATCGAGGCTGGATTCACTGCGGATGATGACAAAATGGGCGTCCTTAAAACAATTTGTGCTGTGGATTGAGTAGACGTTATTTTAACCATAAATGGCATGATTAGGAACAAGGTAGAAACAGTAGGCAGAAAAAAGGGCTGCATGTTTGCAGCCCTTGTTGCCTAACTGTATTAGCTTAACATTCCTTATTGCAACCTAAGCTAGCGCTGTATTCATCGGCCAAGTTGGGGTCTATTTTGGCGATGGCTATGTTGATGGTGTGCATGCTTTGCGTGTCGCCTTTTAGTTTAGCTATTACGCCTAATCTGAATAAGGATGCCGTGTTGCCACTGTCTAATAAGGCAGATTGTTTGTAAGATTTTTCTGCGTCATCCATTTTATTTAGGTTTTCCTGCGCATTACCTAGCTCGTACCATGCGTCAGAATTTTTGGAATCGGCGTCTATCCATTTTTGCGAGATTTGTTCTAGGCGTGGCCAATCTTGATTAATTTCGGGTATGGCGATTTGCATGAAGTAAGGCTTGTTCTTGTCTTCTTCTTCCCAGAAGGCTTTGCCTACGACTGGGAATACCGTTTCAACCGGTAATTTTTCTAAATTAGCCAACCATTCTATGGGTAGGGAGTAAAAGTAGGCTTGGCGGCCTGGTGTTTTAAAAGTATTGATGCCCAATAAATTACCGTCCATGTCAAAAATGCCGCTGCCGCTAGCACCCATGCGAAACTGCGCGGTGCTCCGGATCACGTGAGAACCCTCAAAATTGTAGGTGGATTTAATCACACCCATGGAGGTTAGCGGATTGGGTACGCCGTTAGAGTGGCCTATGGACAATACTTCTTTTCCACGATTTAGGTTTTGATTCTTAAGGATGACCGCGGGCTTAAACGGCAAGTTGCTGGCAGTGATGAGACACAAGTCATGCCAGCGGTCCGCTTGCACCGAGGTGATGGAATAAGTGTCTTCGCCTCTGGCTATCCACGGTTGTTTGGTGCTGCGAAAAATGTGGCAATTGGTCAACACTTTGTTGGTGGCCACCACCACGCCTGAGCCATACGCTAGCCCGCCGTTTTCGTTGTAACCACGCACCATGACCACGGCTTGGGTGGCAGCGAGTATTTTTTCTTGATCAATTGCATGAGCCGGTTGAATGGCAAATAACAGCGATAGAACTAGAACGTATTGACGCATGGGGCTTCCAATGCAAATTTAAGATTTATAAAAAACAACATGCAGACAGACTCCCATACTATGGCAAAGTTCTAAAATTAATTGTTGGCGATCATTGTTAATTTTGCTGTTAAAATCGCCCCATTAAAATCTTTGAAGAACGCTGTGTTTCATACCTTTCCCAACAGTTTGTATCAATTGTATCAGCCGTTTGAGCCGGCTGGTGATCAGCCACAAGCCATAGAAAAATTAACGCAAGGTGTGAACGATGGCTTGAAGTTTCAAACTTTATTGGGCGTGACCGGTTCGGGTAAAACCTACACCATGGCCAATGTGATTGCCCGAACAGGTAGGCCAGCCATCGTCATGGCGCCAAATAAAACCTTGGCGGCGCAGTTGTACAGTGAGTTTAGAGAGTTTTTTCCTAACAATTCGGTGGAGTATTTCGTTTCTTATTACGATTATTACCAGCCTGAAGCTTACGTGCCTTCCCGTGATTTGTTCATAGAAAAAGATTCCAGCATTAATGAGCACATAGAACAGATGCGCCTCTCCGCCACTAAGGCTTTGTTAGAGCGCGAAGACAGCATCATCGTGGCCACCGTTTCGGCTATTTACGGCATAGGCGACCCGGTTGATTACCATGGCATGGTCTTGCACGTGCAGCAAGGTGAAAAGATCGCGCAACGCGACATGATCTCGCGTTTGGTGGGCATGCAATACGATAGAAACGAATTTGATTTTGGCCGAGGCACATTCCGTGTGCGCGGTGACGTGATCGATGTGTTTCCTGCAGAGAACAATGAAACCGCGGTGCGCATCTCCTTGTTTGATGACGAGGTTGAATCAATCACTTTATTTGACCCTTTGACCGGTCAAGTGTTTAATAAAATTCCCCGTTACACGGTTTACCCATCCAGCCATTACGTGACGCCACGTGAGACCACGGTGAGGGCCATGGAAAAAATTAAGCACGAGCTTAAAGATAGGGTGGATTTCTACATTAAAACAGGTAAATTGGTTGAGGCTGCGCGCATCGAGCAGCGCACGCGATTTGATCTAGAAATGCTTAACGAGATTGGCTTTTGTAAAGGCATAGAAAACTACTCGCGCCATTTGTCCGGTCGCAATCCAGGCGATCCGCCGCCTACGCTGATCGACTATTTGCCGGCGCATGCCTTGATGATTATTGATGAAAGCCATGTGACGGTGCCGCAAGTAGGCGCAATGTATAAGGGCGATAAGTCGCGTAAGGAAAATTTAGTTGATTACGGTTGGCGCTTGCCTTCGGCTTTGGATAATCGGCCCTTAAAGTTTGAAGAGTTCGAGCAGATTATGCGGCAATGCGTGTTTGTATCCGCCACCCCATCGGAATACGAGAACCAGCACCAACAGCAAGTGGTGGAAATGATAGCCAGACCCACGGGCTTGGTTGACCCGCCGGTTATCGTTAAGCCGGCCGATACTCAAGTGGACGATTTGCTCGGCGAGATTAAATTGCGCGTGGCGGTCGGTGAGCGGGTCTTGGCCACCACGTTGACCAAACGCATGGCGGAAGATTTAACCGATTATTTGAGTGAACACGGCATTAAGGTGCGTTATTTGCACAGTGACATTGACACGGTAGAGCGCGTAGAAATCATACGCGATTTACGCTTGGGCGAATTCGATGTCTTAGTCGGCATTAATTTGTTGCGTGAAGGCCTGGATATACCCGAAGTATCGTTGGTGGCTGTGCTGGATGCCGATAAAGAAGGTTTTTTACGCTCCGAGCGTTCGCTGATACAAACATCCGGCCGAGCTGCGCGTAACTTAAATGGCTTGGTCATTTTCTACGCTAATCAGATCACCCGCAGCATGAAGGCAGCCATGGATGAAATGGAGCGCAGGCGAGGGGTGCAATTGGCCTTTAATGCGGCCAATGGCATCGTGCCTAAAGGCATAAGCAAGCGCATCAAAGACATCATAGATGGCGTTTATGACAAAGACGAAGCCTTGCGTGAGCGCAAAGTGCTGCAGGAACAAGCCAATTACGAATCGCTGACTGAGAAACAGATGGCTAAAGAACTGAAGCGTTTGGAAAAAGCCATGCACGATAGCGCCAAAAACTTGGAGTTTGAGAAAGCCGCCGATTACCGAGATCAACTTAAAACGCTGCGCACAAAATTCTTTGGCGCAGAAATGCCGGACTTGGTCTAAAACTACCCGTTAACTGCCCGAGGCATGAATAGTGTTTGATTAGTGCGCAGCTTTTGTCTATAATCGCGCGCTTGCTTGGTAATCTTATTCAGGCATGCAGTAAATTAACCTTGTCACACTGCACGATTGATTTGCGTTTTATCCATGATGAAGCGCTTTGCAGGTGGCTTATATCCAAAAGGAGTACTAATGAGACATTATGAACTAGTGTTTATCGTCCATCCGGACCAAAGCGAACAAGTGCCAGCGATGATAGAGCGTTACCGCACGCTAATCACTGCTAGCGGCGGTGCAGTGCACCGTCTAGAAGACTGGGGTCGCCGTCAACTTGCTTACCCTATCCAAAAAATCCACAAAGCACACTATGTGTTAATGAACATCGAGTGCAATCTTGAAGTGCTAGCCGAATTAGAGCATGGCTTCAAATTTAACGATGCTGTGTTACGTCATTTAATGATGTCAACAAAAACAGCCGTGACTGCCCCTTCACCGATGATGAAAGAAGAAAAATCAAAATCCGTGTTGAGCCGTGATGGTGCACCAGTAGCCGCTGACGCTACCGAGGTGGCAGCATAAGCTTTGAATAAACTGGTGTTGCAAGCTGAAGTTGTGCATACAGAGCCGCTTCGCTACACGCCAGCAGGCATACCGTTGTTAAGTGTTGTATTGCGTCATGCATCCGAGCAAATGGAAGCGGGCATGAGGCGTAAGGTGGAGTGCGAAGTCAATGCGGTTACTTTAGGTGACTTGGCATTGCAAGGTCTAGCAATAGGGTCACGCATACGCGCCATTGGTTTTTTAACCAGACGCAGCCTTAAAAGCACGCAATTGGTGATGCACATTAACCATATAGAAAATATTTAGGAGTTCAAGATGGCAAGAGAAATGTACAAACGCCGCCGTTACTGCCGTTTTTCAGCAGAAGGCATCAAGCAAGTAGACTACAAAGACGTGGATTTGCTTAAAGATTTTATTTCTGAAAATGCAAAGATCATTCCAGCTCGTATGACAGGCACTAAAGCCCGTTATCAACGCCAATTAACGACTGCAGTTAAACTTGCACGTTTCTTAGCTTTGCTTCCATACACAGACAAACACCAATAATCGGAGGCTACCATGCAAGTTATTTTATTAGAAAAAGTGGGTAACCTAGGTAATTTAGGTGACATCGTTAAAGTTAAAGATGGCTACGGCCGTAACTTTTTAATTCCTCAAGGTAAAGCTAAGCGTGCAACCGAAGCCAATAAAGCTGAAATCGCTGCACGCCGTGTGGAATTGGAAAAACAACAAGCTGCCATTTTGGCTGCGGCGCAAGCACGCGGTGAAAAATTGGCTAATTTCGTGGTAAGCATCGCGCAAAAAGCCGGTGTGGATGGCCGTCTATTCGGTTCAGTTACTAACGGTGACATTGCCGAATCATTGGTGGCACAAGGTTTTGAAGTAACTAAAGCTTTGGTGCGTATGCCTGATGGACCATTAAAAACCATAGGCGATCATGCTGTGACCGTGGCCTTGCATCACGATGTGGTGGTGGGCATTACTGTTACTGTGGTAGCCGAAGCCTAAGTCTAAAAACCTTGGATTTAAGCTAGCACTGCAAATCAAAAAAGGCTACTTCGGTAGCCTTTTTTGTTGGGTAATCTTAGTGGTTATTCAGTATAATTGGCAGCATGGCCGATGAACAATTAGACGCATTAAAAATTCCTCCCCATTCAGTGGATGCTGAGCAATCGGTGCTTGGCGGCTTGCTCTTGGAAAACGAAGCGCTGGATAAAGTGGCCGACATTTTAAGCCCTCAGGATTTTTATCGGCACGATCATAAAGCCATTTTCCAGCACATTGCCAAGCTCATCGAGCACAACCGGCCGGCCGACATAGTCACGGTAGCCGAATCATTAGAAAGCACGGCTGAATTATCTGGAGTAGGCGGGATTGCCTATTTAGGCGCCTTGGCTCAGAGTACGCCTACTGCAGCCAATATCCGTCGTTATGCCGAAATTGTTCACGAGCGAGCCGTGATGCGCCAGTTGGTGGTGGTGGGTTCCGGTATCGCCGAGAGCGCCTACGCACCTAATGGGCGTGATGCGCAGCAGTTACTAGACGAAGCCGAAGCCAAGATTTTTCAAATTGCCGAAGGCGGCAAAAAAAGCTCACAAGGCTTTGTTGATATCAAGGTCTTGTTACCGCAAGTGGCCGATCGTATCGATCAGCTTTTCTCACGCGACAACCCATCGGATGTCACCGGCGTGCCTACTGGCTTTACCGACTTGGATTCGATGACATCGGGCATGCAAGGCGGTGATTTAATTATCGTTGCGGGGCGCCCCTCCATGGGTAAAACGGCTTTTTCACTTAACATGGCAGAGAATGTGGCCTTGGACACCGGTTTGCCGGTTGCCGTGTTCTCCATGGAAATGGCCTCCACGCAATTGGCCATGCGTATGATAGGGTCGGTCGGTCGTTTGGACCAACACCGTATGCGCACGGGTAAATTAGAAGACGAAGATTGGGAAAAACTCACCACGGCCCTGGGCCGGCTCAATGAGGCGCCTATCTTTATTGATGAGGGGGCAGGCTTAAGCAGCTTTGATGTGCGCGCCAGGGCCAGACGCTTGCACAGGCAAACCGGTAAACTCGGTTTAATCGTGGTCGATTACTTGCAGTTGATGGCCGCCCCAGCAGGGCGTCAGGGTGAAAATCGCGCCACGGAAATTTCGGAAATATCCCGTTCTCTTAAAGCCTTGGCTAAGGAGCTGGACTGCCCGGTAGTGGCTTTGTCGCAGCTTAATCGCAGTGTAGAGCAGCGCCCAGACAAGCGTCCGGTAATGAGCGATTTGCGCGAGTCCGGGGCGATTGAGCAGGATGCCGACGTGATATTGTTTATCTACCGTGATGAAGTGTATAACTCGGATAGCGTGGACAAGGGCACGGCGGAAATCATCATAGCCAAGCAGCGTAACGGTCCCATAGGCCGCGTTCGACTAACGTTCATAGGTCAACACACCCGTTTTGAAAATTACGCGGGCAGTGGCCACATGGCCGACAGCTACTAGTTGCTACTCTAAGCTAGCCATGGCAAAAGCAAAAACCCTATACACCTGCACCGAATGCGGCGCTAGCGAACCGAAATGGCAAGGCCAATGCCCAGGCTGCCTTGCCTGGAACACCTTGGTTGAGACCTTAGAAGAAACCGTCAGCACCAATCGCTACGCCAATAAATTTGATGGCTTAACGCAAAGTGCTAGCCTGCAAAAAATAAGCAGCATTCAAGCAGCCGATATTGCCCGGCAAGCCACCGGCATCAGCGAGTTCGATCGCGTGCTAGGTGGCGGTTTGGTCGAAGGTGGGGTGGTGTTAATCGGCGGCGACCCGGGTATAGGTAAATCCACCTTGCTATTGCAGGTTTTATGCCACCTAGGCCGATCCGCCCAAGCTATCTACGTCAGTGGTGAAGAGTCCCCGCAACAAATCGCCATGCGCGCCAAGCGGCTTGGTTTGGATGCCAGCGAGGTGGAATTGCTGGCTGAAATCAATCTAGAGAAAATTTTAGCCACGCTGCAAACCCACAAGCCGAATATTGCCGTCATTGACTCCATCCAAACCGTTTATTCCGAGGCCTTGAGTTCAGCGCCTGGCTCTGTCGCGCAGGTGCGTGAGTGTTCAGCCCAGCTCACACGATTGGCCAAGCAGCTGGGTATTACCGTGATACTGGTCGGTCATGTCACCAAAGACGGCACCTTAGCTGGGCCGCGTGTTCTAGAACACATTGTTGATACCGTCTTGTATTTTGAAGGCGATCAAAATTCCAGTTTTCGACTCATACGCGCATTCAAAAATCGCTTCGGTGCGGTGAACGAGTTAGGCGTGTTTGCCATGACGGAAAAAGGCTTGCGTGAAGTGGCCAATCCTTCGGCTTTATTCTTATCCCATCACGATAGCCAAGTGGCGGGCAGCTGCATCACCGTAACCATGGAAGGGACGCGGCCTTTGTTGATCGAAATTCAAGCCTTGGTGGATGAAAGTCATGCTCCTAGCCCTAAGCGCTTGTGCGTGGGTTTAGAGCAAAATCGCTTGGCCATGTTATTGGCTGTGCTGCATAGGCACGCCGGTATCCCGTGTTTTGATCAAGACGTGTTCATTAACGCAGTGGGTGGCGTGAAAATTGCTGAACCTGCAGTCGATTTGGCGGTCATTTTATCCATCGTTTCTTCATTAAAAAACAAGCCATTAGACAATAAACTTATAGTTTTTGGTGAAGTTGGTTTGGCGGGGGAAGTGCGCCCCGTTCAAGGCGGGCAAATGCGCTTAAAAGAGGCGGCTAAATTGGGTTTTAGTAAAGCCATAGTGCCAAAATCCAACGCACCTAAGACTAAGATCGCTGGCTTAGAAGTGATCGCCGTAGAACGCTTAGATCAGGCTTTGCAGCAATTACGTCAGAAATGATCGCTAGCCGACTTTTTGGCTAGCCTGAATCAGTTCAGCACAAATTAAACCGCTGCGCACCGCACCCTCTATGGTTGCCGGGTAGTCCGCATAACAGTAATCCCCAGCAAGGTAGAAGTTAGGCAGCGCCGTTTGCTGCGGCGGCCTAGTTAAATCGGGCGTGCAGGCATAAGTGGCGCGTTTTTCTGCGATCACCTTATGCCAAAGTGGGCTGCTCAGTTCGGGGAAGGCTTGCTTAAGCTGGGCTGTCACCGCTTCGGCTAATTGCGCTTGAGACAGGGTTTGGTGCGACCCCGTTCCGCTGATTACCACGGCAAGCAAGCCATGTTGTTGGCACAGTTGACCCCTATCAAACACCCATTGCCCTAAGCCATTGGTCAAGCCTATCATGGGCAGCCTCAATTTTGTGTGAGTCGGGTATTGCAGGTATACCGTCACTATAGGTTGATATTCAAGCGAGTCTAAGGCCATGCATTCTGCATGCAATTCACTATGGCCAACCATTAATTGGCTTGCGTTATGCGGTGCCGTGGCTAACACCACGTGGCTATATACAGCCGCCTCTTCTACGCCGTTCAGTCGATAGCCTAAATCGCTTTTGCTAATGCTTGTGATGCGCTGTTTTAGCTTAATGCGCACGCCATGTTGCCTTAAGTATGCGCTGGCCGGGCTGCCTATCAATTTGGATAAGTCTTGTTTCGCCAATAAGAAATCGCTGTTGTTTTTCAGGCTAAACCAAGCGGAGCTAGCCATGGTGTCTTTGAGCACGTTTAAAAACACCTGTGTACTGGCTGCCTGAATAGGCGTATTCAGTGCTGCCAGGCTAATCGGCTCCCATAGCAGTTGGATCGCTTTGGCGCTTTGATTTTGTCCTTGCAAGAACGACGCTAGGGGTAGATCGTGGTCTAGTCGGTAGCCCTTGAAAGCCATGCGCGCCATCATGCTTATGCCGGCCATGCGTTCACGGAAACTCAAGCCTTGGCATGCGAGCAATCCTAGCGGCATGGCCAGCGGGGCAGGTAAGTAAGGCACGGTATTTAGGCTAAGCAGACAACGCCCTGGACCTTGCATGCGGACGGAAAATGGCAACCTTAAAAAAGCTTGTTTTTCGCTAATGCCTAGAGTGTTTAATAGCTGCAGCGTGGATTTGTAGGCGCCGATCAAGATGTGCTGGCCGTTGTCTAGGTAAGTGCTGCCGGACACATTTGTAAAGGCTATGCTGCGGGCGCGCCCACCCAGCTCACTGCCGGCTTCATACAGACTAACCGACCATCCTTGCTTAGACAGTGCTATCGCCGCACTTAAGCCGGCACAACCGCCGCCTATGATAGCTATTCGGGTTTTAGGCATATTGCTAGGCTTTATCGGTACTTAAGCCAAACTTGAAGCGCCAGCAACATTTTTCTTAAGGCACCTAAGGAGATGCGTGCGTTTAATACTTTTTCGGCCCCACTGGCGCCGATCTCGCGGAGCAAGGTGCGGTAAATCGAGGCCATCATCAAGCTCACGCGCTGATTTTTATGGTCTTCAGCAGGCAGTGCGCTAAGGGCTTTGTCGTAATAGCTCTCCGCTCGTTCAATTTGAAAATTCAATAAACGCTTCACGGCTATGGATTCCCTACTTGCTAAAATATCGTCCTCGCTGACGCCAAATTTAGCCAGTTCGTCTAAGGGTAGGTAGATGCGGTTGCGTCTGGCATCCTCGCCGACGTCCCTGATGATGTTGGTTAGTTGAAATGCCATGCCTAAGTCGTGGGCAAATTTGAGAGTTTTTCGATTATTAAAACCAAATATCTGTGCGGACAACAAACCAACCACACTGGCCACGCGGTAACAATAGAGCTGCAATTGCTTGAAATCTTGGTAGCGGTTGAAGTTTAAATCCATCTCCATGCCGTCTATGATTTCCATGAAATGCTCGGCGTTTAATTGATAGGTGTGGATGGCTGGCAGCAAGGCCTTGGCTACCGGATGCTGTGGCTGGTTTTGATAGAGGCGGTCGATTTCGCTACGCCACCAATTGAGTTTGGTTTTGGCTACCGATAAGTCCATGCACTCATCCGCTATGTCATCTACCTCGCGGCAAAAGGCATACAAAGCGGTGATGGCGAGGCGCCTGGATTGGGATAAAAATCGAAAGCTGTAATAAAAGCTGGAGCCACTTTTGGCGGTTTTTTCTTGGCAATATTGTTCTGGCGTCATGGTTTTCCTATTGCTTAAACACGGCGGCAACTACGATGTGTAGCCAATCTAAAGCTTGCAGCTTAGGTCTATGATTAAACACGTCGCCTTGATGGTGCTTAATCTTAGCCGCTATGCGTTCTCCGCCGGCAATAATCATGCGCATCTCTAGGCCTATGCGACTGGATAATTTGCGCCCCAGCGGTTTGCCAGCAGCGAGCAAAGACTCGGCTCGATTTAAATTGAAATACATAAAGGCTTGCCAATTGGCATCGGTGGATTTTACACCAGAGGCAAACTCCTGCAGTGTCTGTTCGCTAATGCCATAAGCCAGCATTTCATCTTGGCATAGATAAATACGTTGTTTGCCGGCATTTTTTTGCAGGTCTATGGCTATGTCTTGTAGAAAGTTGATCAATTGCAGTGCCGTGCAGATTTTGTCGGCATAAGCGGTGTTCTCCGGATTTGCTGCGCCGTATAGCGATAGCAGCAAACGGCCTATAGGATTAGCTGATCGCTCACAATAATGGCTAATTTCAGTGTAATTAGCATAACGGGTTTTACTCACGTCTTGTTTGAATGCATCGAGTAAATCGTAAAACGGTTGGTAGGGTAGATGGTGGGCTTTTATCATGGCGCCTAAGCTTACAAAGAAATCGCTATTAGGCTTGATGTAGGCCGCCAATAAATCCAGTTCATGACGATACTCATCCAGTAAGGCGATGCGCTGGCTTACATTAAAGTCACCTTCGTCTGCGAAATCATCAGCTTGCCTAGCGAAGCGGTAGATTAAGGCGATTGGTTGGCGCAAACGGGCAGGTAGGACTATGGATGCAACTGGAAAATTTTCGTAATGCTGCTGCGCTAAACGTAGGCTATCAGCCACAATGGCATGAGCGTCTAGAGGGGTATGTGGCAGCGGCATCATGGCGTGAGTATGCCACAATTTGGCTAGGCTACTTTGTTAAATTTAGCAAAGTAGGCAGTAAAAAGCTGGTATTTTGTACAATATATTTTGCAAGAAATGGCCTAAGCTTTGTTAGAATCAAGCAATAATCACTGTGTAATGCTTGGTTTAATTCTGGCTCTACATTAATACTGGAAGCAAGCTTATGTTAGCTATCATCGGCGGAACCGGCTTAACCCAGCTGGACAATTTGGAAATCACCAGGCGTTTGATTGTGCGCACGCCTTACGGTGAGCCATCGCAACCATTGGTATTTGGCAAGATTGCCGGACGCGAAGTGGTGTTTTTGGCGCGGCATGGCAGTGGGCACACCATTGCCCCGCATAAAGTGAATTATCGTGCGAATATCTCGGCCTTGCATCTGCAAGGCGTCACGGAAATAGCGGCAGTCGCTACTGTTGGTGGCATCCATGCAGAATTGTCGCCCGGTAGCATAGCCATGCCCCACCAAATTATTGATTACACACATGGCAGAAATGCCACCTTTTTTGACGGCGTGGATATGCCAGTCAAACACATAGACTTTACCGAACCGTATTGCGCAAAATTACGCGACAAATGGCATCAAGCCGCTATCGCAATTGGCGAGCCTTTGATTGATCATGGCGTGTATGCCGCTACACAAGGGCCACGATTGGAGACGGCTGCTGAGATTGACCGTCTAGAGCGTGATGGTGCCACCATGGTGGGCATGACGGGCATGCCAGAAGCCGCGCTAGCGAGGGAGTTGGGCATAAGCTACGCCGTGATATGCCCAATCGCTAATCATGCTGCCGGCCGTGGTAACAGCTTACACAGCATACAATACGAAGAAGTTGTGGCTAATTTAAACCTGACCATGCAGCGCGTACGCAATCTGATCGTGCAATTGGTTAAGCAGACCTGATAAATGGCCATTAAAGAAGTGATACGCATGGGCCACCCTTTGCTGCTGCAGGTGGCCACGCCCGTGCAGCAGTTTGATAGCCTGGAATTGCATGCGCTGATTGCTGATTTAGAAGACACCATGCTAGACATGAACGGTGCAGGCATTGCGGCTCCGCAAATTGGCGTGAGTTTACGGGTGGTTATCTTTGGGCAAAAACTAACGGCCCTTGATGGCACCAGTCCTAGCAACCCCCGTTACCCGGATGCCGATGCCGTGCCTTATACCGTGTTAATTAACCCGACGCTGACGCCTTTGGGTGATGCGCTTGAAGACGGTTGGGAAGGGTGCTTGTCGGTGCCTGGCATGCGAGGTATCGTGCCGCGCTATACGCACCTTCATTACTCGGGCTTTGATCAATACGGTCAGCCTATTGATAGGCAGGTCAGCGGTTTCCATGCGCGAGTGGTGCAACACGAATGCGATCATTTAGACGGCGTGTTGTATCCCATGCGCATACCCAATTTAAAAGATTTCGGCTACACCAACGTTTTTTTCCCGAATCAGGATGTTCAAGACGACTAAATCTTTGCTATAATCCTGTTTCTTAAAAATCGCCAGTAGTTAATGCGATTGTGAGGAAGAGTGGCAGAGCGGTTTAATGCTACAGTCTTGAAAACTGTCGTGGGTGCGAGCCCACCGTGAGTTCGAATCTCACCTCTTCCGCCACCCGAACAATAAAAAAGCCGCTATTAAGCGGCTTTTTTATTTCTGCGGTTTCTTCCTAGACTAAATTTGCAATGCAATTATCCAAGTAACTAGTTAGGCTCAATTTTCATGGCTTTTTCTTTTGCACCGATGGCGCCGTATTGATTGGGGAAACGGTAATGGTGATTTTGGAGGCCATGCTGAGCGCCGAGCCTTCAGTAATCTCTAAAGTGGCTGATTTTTTCGCATTGGTGAAGACCAGTATGCTGTTTTTAGATTTGGAGGCCGATAGTAAGGTCCAGCCCGCCTGGGGATATTGATCGATAAAGAAAGCCACGGCATCACTTGTAGAGTAGGGGCAAAGGATTTCTAAGCGGCCTACCCATGACTCGCCTTCGCCTAACACCAAGGAATTTTCATTCACTATGCGCGCATCTTTTGGCAGGGGCATGTCGCCTAGCATGCTGGCGTTGAGTTTGCTTACGTTTTCTGATTTGCCGCTGACCATGCCGCCATTGGCCGCGCATGCGCTTAAGAATAAAGCAAGGATGAAAACAAGAAATAATCGTAAGGAATTAATTTTAATGCTCCAGAGAGATTGATATTAGTTGAATCATAACCTTAAATAAAATACTGCGCTAGCTTAAGCTAGGCCAGCCATCATGCTATTTTACTTAGGTCATAAGCCGGCCATTCGGAGCAAGATTTCCCCATAAATTTTCTTTTGGTGATATGATGTGCGCCGTTTTAAATTATTGTTTTAGTCGCTTTTATTGGCGGCTTTTTTACTTAATACATATTGTGCTAGGAATAAATCATGAGTCAAATTACCGTAGAACATAACCCATCAGAAGAGAAATTAAAAGCGCTAGGCGTTTCAAGCTGGTCTATCTGGGATTGTGCCCCATCAAAATTTCCATTGGATTTTGGCATGACAGAAAGTGCTTACGTGCTTGAAGGTGAAATTCACGTGACCCCTCAAGGTGGCGAAAAAGTCGTGATCAAAGCAGGTGATTTCGTTGTGTTTCCAAAAGGGTTGAAATCCAACTGGGAAGTAGTGAAGCAATTGAAAAAGCATTACAAACACAGTTAATCAAACTGAGTAAATAAAAAAGCCTTGATGATTCAAGGCTTTTTTATTGCCTATTGCTAAGCTGCATCCAGCTTAGATCTCATTGATTAAAGCGCTACGTAAAGCTTCAAGCTTGCCCGGGTTTAACTTCTTGCCTTTTCTGGCGGAAATTAAAAAGATGTCTTCAGCGCGGTTGCCCAGGGTATTGATTTTGGCATTATGCAGTTCAATTTCTTCGGCTAGCAGTTGATGCGCCAAGCTAGCAAGTAAGCCGGGTCTATCGTTGGCTACAATTTCCAATTTGTGATGGTGGGTGTCGATTTGTTCGCTAATCGTGACCTGCGTTGCTATGGGCATGTATTTGACTTGACGGCTGATGCGGCCTTTTAGCGGTGGGCTCAATAAAAGCGTGGCGTCCAGTTTTTTACTTAATTCTAATTCAATGAATTTTAATAGTCCGCTATAGCTGACCGATTTGCCGGATTGATCGAGCACAATAAAGCTATCTAGGGCGTAAGCATGGTCGGTAGTGTAAATTTTTGCTTCCACTATGCTGTAGGCCATGCTGTCAAAAAAGTTACATATCCTTGCAAACAAATCGTTTTGATCTTTGCTGTATATCATCACTTGTATGCCATCGCCGCTGGGGCTTAAGCGCGCACGAACGATGGGTTGCATGCTATTTAAATGCGGCGTTAACAGACGACTATGCCAGGCTATCTCATCGCTGTCGTAGCGTATTAGGTAATTGGGGCCAAATGCTTGCCACAACTGCTCATAGGAGTGGCTACTTAAGCCAAATTTGTGCAATTTTAATGAGGCCTCTTGTTTGCGAGCGACTATGGCATCTTGGCTATAGCTCAATTGGTTGCTGAGCGCATGCTTGGTGGCTTGAAATAAGCTTTCCAAAAGCCTGGCTTTCCATGCGTTCCAGACCATAGGACTGGTGCCGCGTATGTCTGCTACCGTAAGCAAATATAACGCTGTCAAGCGTCGCTCGTTTTGTACAAATTGTGCAAACGATTCGATCACCAGGGGATCGGATAGGTCGGATTTTTGTGCGGTTGAAGACATGTTGAGGTGGGCCGATACCAGCCATGCCACAAATTCTGCGTCGTCCTTGCTTAAGCCATGCAATTTGCAAAAGCGCCTGGCGTCGACTGTGCCTAGGGTGGAGTGGTCGCCCCCGCGTCCTTTAGCAATGTCGTGGAACAACGCGGCTAGATACAATAAATGCGGGCCATCAAATTGGCTGAAAAGCTGGCTGCAAAGAGGAAATTCGTGTTTCAGTTCGGCTTTAGCGAAGCGTCTTAAATTAGCCAGTACGTTAAGGATGTGTTCGTCGACCGTGTAAACATGAAATAAATCGTGCTGCATCTGCCCGACTATCTTGCCAAAAGCTGGTATGTAGCAGCCCAATATGCCGTATTGGTTCATGGCTCGCAGCGCATGATTGACGCCGTGATCTTGCGATAAGATTTGCATGAATAACCGTTTGTTTTGCGCCGACTGCCTAAAATCGCGATTAACTAATTTTTTGATGCGCATCAAGTTACGCAGCAGATTGGCGCTCATGCCGCTTAAGGTTGTATGCTGTTGCAGCAACAAGAAGGCCTCTAGTATGGCGCTAGGCTGCTGCTGCAAGAGGCCGGCATTTTTTGCCACCAACAAGCCCCCATGTGCTTCAAATCGAGCGTTGATAGGACTAATGGCTACGGGGTCAGGGGGCAGGCCTCGCTGCAGCGTTTTTAACAATATTTCATTCATTACCCGTATGAACTTAACGCAGCGGTAATAGGCTTGCATGAGCTGCTCGCTGGCGCGTTTGCTAGCGGTGTTGCGGTAGCCTAAGTTGTCAGCCAGTTCGTTCTGAAAATCAAACAACAACCTGTCTTCGCGTCGTTTGCTGAGAAAATGCAAACGTATGCGCAGTAGCTGCAAGTGTTTTTGGTGCTTCTGTATTTGCCGAGCTTCCGTTGCCGAGAGGATGTGTTGGCTGGCTAACAATGACCAAATATTGCTCGCCGTTAAGGCTTTGCCGCCTTGTCGATTTAGGCTGCGCATCAGCCACAGTATCATGTGTAAATCGCGCAAGCCCCCCGGACTCTCTTTAATGTTGGGCTCTAAGTTGTAGGCCGTGTCATTAAATTTAGCGTGCCGTTGTTGTTGTTCTTGCAACTTGGCATGAAAAAATCCTGCCACGGCTTCTGGTTTATCAAAGGCCTTTTCAGTTTCTGCTACAAAGTCATGGTATAGGCTAAGGCTGCCGCCTAAATAGCGGCATTCCATCAAATTGGTTTGCACCGTGATGTCTTTATTTGCCTCAGCCATGCACTCGTTTAAGCTGCGTACGCTGTGGCCGACGCTTAGGCCTATGTCCCATAGCCAGCCTATTAATCTTTCAAGTTGGCTGTTGATGTATTTATCGCTAATCGCCGATTCCGGGACCAAAATGAGCAAGTCAATATCGGAGTGCGGGTAGAGTTCAGCGCGACCGTAGCCGCCAACGGCGATTAGGCTGCAAGTGTTGCTTGTGACTGTTTGCTGCCATATTTCTTTGAGTAAGCCATCTATAAGCTGGCAATGCTGCTTAAATAAGCGGTGCTGCTGAGCGTGATTTAGAAAATCGGCCTCCAATGCCATGTAGCCGATTTTAAGCTGCTGGCGCCAAGCATGGACATGCGAGATTTCCGGCTTGCTTACTTTGCTGGGGGTGCCAACGGCCATTAGCGAGCGTGGGCTTAGACGGGATTGATAAAGCCGGGGGCGGCGGGTGAGCCGTCGGACAAGGTCATAACCTCAAAGCCATGTTCGGTTACCAGTATGGTGTGTTCCCATTGGGCGGAAAGGCTACGGTCTTTCGTGACTATGGTCCAACCGTCTGGCATTTGTTTGATGTCGCGTTTGCCGGCATTAATCATGGGCTCTATGGTGAACATCATGCCGGCTTTTAGTGTTAAGCCTGTGCCCAGTTTGCCGTAATGCAAAACCTGCGGTTCTTCGTGAAACACTTTGCCTATGCCATGCCCACAAAATTCACGTACCACGCTGTAACCGCTTTTTTCAGCAAAGGCTTGAATGGCGTAGCCTATGTCGCCTAATGTTGCGCCGGCTTTCACATTGCTTATGCCCAACCACATCGCCTGGTAGGTAATTTCGCACAGGCGCTTGGCTTGACTGGTCACTTCGCCAACGTAAAACATGCGGCTGGTGTCGCCGTGGTAGCCGTCTTTGATAACCGTAATATCGATGTTGACGATATCCCCATTTTTTAGTGCTTTGTCACTGGGTACGCCGTGACAAATTTGCTGGTTGATGGAAGTGCATATCGATTTAGGGTAGGGTTTATGGCCGTCTGGCGCATAGTTAAGCGGTGCTGGGATGGCCTGCTGCACGTTAACAATATAATCATGGCAAAGCTTGTCTAACTGGTCGGTAGTGACGCCGTGCACAACGTGCGGGGTAATGAAATCCAGCACTTCGGAGGCTAATTTACCTGCTATGCGCATTTTTTCAACATCGTGTTGGTTTTTAATAGTGATTGCCATGAACATTTAGCTTAAATAATAATGACGCCATATTAGCATAAAGCACCCTTTCTATTGGGATAGCAGCACCCCTTAGTTTGCCGCCTGAGGGCGGCCCGTTTTGTTAATGCATGCGTCATTAAGCGGATAAAAATAGCGGTAAATTGCTAGCAAACTCAGATGCTTAATGGTATTATGCGGCCTCTGCAAATTTATGCAGGCATGCAGCTTCGTTTGAAGTTGTAAATTTTGCACACAAGCCTATCAAGGGTGCTTTTATAGTAAGTCTTTGAATAAAGACGGATAAATAAAGGTGTTACTGGTCTTGTGTGAATTGATAACCCTTTTGAAAAGAGAGAAATTATGTCTATCACCATGCGTGACATGTTAGAAGCCGGCGTTCACTTCGGCCATCAAACCCGCTACTGGAATCCAAAAATGGCACCGTTCATTTTTGGTGACCGCAACAAAATTCATATCGTTAACCTAGAAAAAACGCTGCCATTGTTTGAAGAGGCGCTAAAGCATGTGCGTACCTTAGCTGCTAACAAAGGCCGCATTTTATTTGTAGGTACAAAACGCCAAGCCCGTGACATCGTTAAAGAGGAAGCCAGCCGCGCAGGTTGCGCTTACGTTAACCACCGCTGGTTAGGCGGCATGTTAACTAACTTTAAAACAGTTAAACAATCCATCAAACGCTTACAAGATTTTGAAGCCATGGTATTGGATGGCAGCTTAGAGAAATTCGGTAAAAAAGAAGCGCTAGGCTACAAACGTGAAATCGAAAAATTAGAGCGTTCTATCGGCGGCATTAAAGAAATGGGTGGCTTGCCAGACGCGATCTTCATCATTGATGTGGGTCATGAAAGTGGTGCCATTACCGAAGCGGCTAAATTGGGTATTCCAGTAATCGGCGTGGTTGATACCAATAACTCACCTGACGGCGTTGCTTTCGTTATTCCTGGTAACGATGACTCTAGTCGTGCTATTCGTTTATACGCTCGTGGCGTGGCTGATGCCGTGCTTGAAGGCCGTAGCTCAGTGATTTCTGAGTTGGTTAAATCAGCGGCTGAAGAAGAAGCAGTGGAAGTGGCAGACGTTGCCGCCTAAGTAACTTGGGCACAAAAGGGGCTTAAGGCCCCTTTTTTAGTTTTAATGACACAAATAAAATCAAGCAATTAAGCTGTATATTTAATGCAGCTTTTAATAATTTAGGAGCTAAAAATGGCTGAAATTACCGCAAGTATGGTAAAAGAATTACGTGAGCGCACCGATGCGCCTATGATGGATTGTAAAAAAGCGTTGACTGAAGCCGATGGCGACATGACTCGTGCAGAAGAGATATTGCGCGTTCGTTTTGGTAACAAAGCCAGCAAAGCAGCAGGCCGCGTTGCAGCTGAAGGCACGGTAGGTGTATTTATTGCGGCAGACGGCAAATCAGGTGCCATGATAGAAGTGAACTCTGAAACTGACTTCTGCGCCAAAAATGAAGATTTCCTTAAATTTGTCAATGAATTAGCCGTCATCGTAGCGGCTAAAAACCCAGCTGACATCAATGCAGTTGGCGACTTGGCAATGCGCGATTCTACCGTTGAGGGTACGCGCGCTCAATTGGTAGGTAAAATTGGTGAAAACATTACGCCGCGCCGCTTTGTATGCCCAAGCGTTAAAGGTAAATTGGCCAGCTACATACACGGTAGCAAAATCGGTGTGTTGGTGGACTTGGTCGGCGGTGATGACACCTTGGCTAAAGACATCGCTATGCACATTGCCGCAGCTAAGCCAAAAGCATTGGACGTAAGCGGTATTGATGCCAGCTTGATTGAAGCGGAGCGTCGTGTGGCTATAGAAAAAGCCAAGGAAGCAGGCAAGCCCGAAGCCATGTTGGAAAAAATTGCCGATGGTACGGTGCAAAAATTCCTTAAAGACGTGACCTTGCTAAGCCAAGTTTTCGTTAAAGACGACAAGTTAACCATAGAACAATTGCTTAAATCCAAAGGTGCTAGCGTGGCATCGTTTACCATGTACACGGTAGGCGAGGGCATTGAAAAAGCGATAGTGGATTACGCAGCAGAAGTGGCCGCCGCGGCTGCCATGATTTAATCATGTAAAAAGCATAGCCATTGCGGCTATTGCTTGTGAAACACAAAAAATGGGGCCTCTAATAGGGCCCTATTTTTTTGCTTAAAAAGACCGTTAAATTTTGCATGGATGGCTATTTTTTTATGCCTAAAAAGCCGTTTTTATGCTTAAATAAGCAAACTTTTTACAAAGAGAAATATTATGGCAGCACCCGCCTACAAACGGATCTTACTCAAACTTTCTGGTGAGGCTTTAATGGGCGACGATGCATACGGCATCAATCGCGCCACCATTAATCGTATCGTAGCTGAAGTTAAGGAAGTGGTCGATTTGGGCGTACAAGTTGCCGTTGTGATAGGCGGAGGCAATATTTTTCGAGGTGTCGCGCCAGCAGCAGAGGGTATGGATAGAGCCACGGCCGATTACATGGGCATGCTAGCCACCGTGATGAATGCCATGGCATTACAAGATGCGATGAAAAACATAGGCTTGAATGCCCGGGTGCAAAGCGCATTAAATATTGAGCAGGTGGCCGAGCCTTATATACGCGGTAAAGCCATACGCTACTTAGAAGAAGGCCGCGTGGTTATCTTTGGTGCCGGAACCGGCAACCCGTTTTTCACCACGGACACCGCTGCCGCATTACGCGGCATGGAGATGAATGCCGATGTGGTAATCAAAGCCACTAAAGTCGACGGCATCTACACCGACGACCCTAAAACCAATCCAGAAGCCATGCGTTATAAAACCATTAGCTTTGATGAAGCCATCATTAAGAATCTAAAAGTCATGGACGCCACGGCATTAACCCTATGCCGTGATCAAAAATTGCCTATAGTGGTATTTAGTATTTTTAAACAAGGCGCGCTGAAAAGGGTGTTGTTGGGTGAAGATGAAGGCACCATGGTAACGCCGTAACACTGCCTATCCATTCAAATTAAATTATCAAAATCAAGCCTGTTAAAGCTCAGGTCATACCTAAGCTACTTAGTTGGAGAACTGCATGTTAGATGAAGTAAAAAATAATGCGGCGCAAAAAATGCAAAAATCATTGGAGGTACTAAAAAATGATTTAGCTAAAGTGCGCACTGGTCGGGCCCACGTAGGTTTGTTGGATCACGTCATGGTTGAATATTACGGTTCCATGGTGGCGGTCAATCAAGTGGCCAACGTTAATTTAGGTGATGCCAGAACCATCAATGTGCAACCGTTTGAAAAAACCATGATAGGCAAGGTGGAAAAAGCTATTCGTGACAGTGATCTGGGTTTAAATCCAGCGACCAGCGGTGATTTGATTAGGGTGCCCATGCCTATGTTAACCGAAGAGCGTAGACGCGACATGACCAAGATAGTCCGCAGTGAAGCGGAAGGTGCCAAGGTTTCAATCCGCAACGTTAGGCGTGATGCCAATGATGCATTGAAAAAAATGCTCAAAGACAAAGGGATCTCAGAAGACGACGAACGTCGTGCCCAAGACGATATTCAAAAGGCCACCGATAAAGCCGTGGCTGAGGTGGATAAAATGCTGCAGGTCAAAGAAGCCGAATTGATGGCTGTCTGATCATACTGATGCAAGTTTGCAAGCTATATAACCCATACGTCGATTGGAGCCTTTGTGGGTTTTTTATCTAGCGCTAGTACATGCATCCCTATATGCACAGACATGCCACAACACATTGCCGTCATCATGGACGGCAATGGGCGTTGGGCAAAAAAACGTTTTTTGCCAAGGGCGGTGGGTCATAAGCGTGGTATGGATACGGTGCATGAATTGGTTAAAGCCTGCGTAGACCATAAAATTCCTTACCTCACCTTGTTTGCATTTAGCAGTGAAAATTGGCGTAGACCAGTTGATGAGGTTTCGTTTTTGATGAATTTGTTCATGCAAGGGCTCAAGCAAGAAGTGGCGAAATTACATGATAACAACATTAAGCTGGTTTTAATTGGCGATCGCACGCGTTTTAATGCAGAGCTAATAGACCAAATTGAATTATCCGAAAGCTTAACCCTAAACAACACCGGTTTGACCTTAAGTATTGCGGTAAATTACGGTGGGCGCTGGGATATCTTGCAGGCGGTGAATAAGATGCATAAAGCCATGCCGTCACACGTTGAAGGCTTCGACGAGGAGCACCTGGCTTCACATCTTGCCATGCATTACGCTCCTGAGCCTGATTTGTTCATACGAACCGGCGGTGAAAAACGCATCAGTAATTTTATGCTCTGGCAGTTGGCTTATACCGAGCTCTATTTTACCGATACCTTATGGCCGGATTTTGATGAATCTGCTTTTAATTTAGCCATTGCATCCTACCAAAGCCGTGAACGCCGCTTCGGCCGAACGAGCGAGCAGGTAAGCGATGCGACCAGCAAAAACTAAGGCTATTCATGCTTAAAACCCGCATTACGACTGCTCTTGTTCTCGGATTATTATTCTCCATCGCCTTGTTTAAGGCTTCCGATTTGATCTGGGCTTTGTTTACGCTATTGGCTACTCTGATCGCAGTTTGGGAGTGGTCCAATTTAATCCAGCTAAACAAGCGGCAGACCTGGCTCAATTTGGCCTGCACTGCCAGCATGGCTGCCATGATACTGTTCTCGGCGCTGCTGCCGGCAGCCTATTACATTGATATCCTGGCTGTTGTTGCGTTGTGCTTGACCACGTTTTTTTGGTTGTTTATTGCACCCGTTTGGCTGTTAACTAGGAAAGAGATTCATAACCGCTTACTGCTGGCCATGCTCGGATTTTGCTTACTCTTATCCGTTTGGCTGGCTTTAATTGGCTTGCAAAAAATCAGTCCATGGTTACTGTTGGCCATCATGGCTACAGTATGGCTTGCGGATAGCGCAGCCTATTTTTCTGGCAAGCAATTTGGTCGGCATAAATTAGCTGTGGAAATCAGTCCAGGTAAAACATGGGAGGGTGTTGCAGGTGCGCTTTTGGCCGTCACCTTGTACGGCTTGGCACTTTGTTATTATTGGCACATCAGTCGTTGGCTGATCGTCGCGTTATGGTTCTTGGTGGTATTAAGTGTGATGGGTGATTTGTTTGAATCTTTACTAAAACGCCATGCTAATGTCAAAGACAGCAGCCAATTATTGCCTGGCCACGGCGGTGTGCTGGATAGGATAGATGGACTGATGCCCACCCTGCCAGTGGCCTTGTTTTATATATACTTCCCATTGTTTGCTGATTTGCAACTTCATGTCCGATAAACTACTCGTGCAGCAAGTGACCATAATGGGTGCAACGGGCACCATAGGCATGCAAACTTTGGACGTTATCGCGCAGCATCCCAAGCGGTTTAGCGTTTTTGCCTTGAGCGCTAATAACAACGTGGCGGGCATGTTGGCTTTATGTGTGCAATACCAGCCGCATTTTGCCGTCATGTTGCAAGCCGAGGCGGCTGCTCATTTAAGCCAAGAACTTAAGGTTGTAGGCTGCAAAACAGCGGTATTGCATGGCGAGCAAGCACTTTGCGAGGTGGTGGCGCACGACGACGTAGATATCGTCATGGCAGCCATTGTTGGTGCGGCAGGCCTGCATCCGGCCATGGCTGCGGCAAAGGCCGGCAAGCGCATTCTTTTGGCCAACAAAGAAACATTGGTCATGGTAGGCAAGCTTTTCATGCAAGCCGTGCAAGAGGGCGGTGCAACCCTGTTGCCCATAGATAGCGAGCACAATGCTATCTTTCAAGTGATGCCGCCATATAAAGCCAGCGATTTAACGCGCCTCGGAGTTAAAAAAATACTCCTAACCGCATCGGGCGGACCTTTTAGAGATGCAACTTTAGAAAAACTTCAGGCTGTAAGCCGTGCCGAGGCGCTCAATCACCCCAACTGGGTAATGGGCCCTAAAATTACTATAGACTCTGCTACCTTAATGAACAAAGGTCTAGAAGTGATAGAGGCGCACTGGCTGTTTAATGCCAGTGCAGAGCAAATTGAAGTGGTGGTGCACCCGCAAAGTGTCATTCATTCTATGGTGGAGTACATCGACGGCAGCATATTGGCGCAATTAGGCAACCCTGATATGCGCACCCCTATTGCATACGGTTTAGCCTACCCCGAGAGGTTGAGCAGTGGCGTAGCAAGCTTGGATATATTGGCCACGGCCCGTTTGGATTTTTGCGCACCAGACACAGTCCGTTTTCCTTGTTTGCAATATGCATACGATGTGCTCAGAGCCGGAGGAACAGCACCCGCCATATTAAATGCCGCCAACGAAATCGCCGTTGAGGCGTTTTTGGCTGAAAAAATAAGCTTTATGGCTATTCCTAACACCATAGAACAGGTCTTGTCCTTGTCGCATTTTTCCGCTGTAGAGTCCATAGAGCAATTGGTGTCGGTTGATGCCCAAGCTAGGCTTGCCACCGCAAAAATTATTCGGGCGCTATGTTAGCACCTTTAGCTTTTATTTTAGCCATAGCCATATTGGTGACGGTGCACGAATACGGCCATTTTCAGGTGGCGCGATGGTGTGGTGTACGAGTGCTAAAATTCTCCATAGGCTTTGGTAAGCCCCTGTGGGTAAAGAAGTTCGGTAAGGATCAAACCGAGTTTATCGTTGCGGCCATCCCCTTAGGTGGCTATGTCAAAATGCTAGATGAGCGCGAGATCAATCAAGAGGCAGCTGCGCGAGTAAGCTATTCAAACGAAGAGCTAAATCGGGCATTTAATCGTCAGCCTGTAGTTAAACGCATGGCCATCGTTTTGGCAGGGCCTTTAGCTAACTTGCTGCTAGCCATCCTGCTATACAGCATGCTGTTCATGATGGGTGTAATCGGCTTAAAGCCCACCTTAGCTGATGTTGTACCGCAGAGCCCTGCTGCTTTGGCCGGCTTTGAAATTGGCGAAACCGTGCAAACGGTTAATGGCAGGGCTGTTGCAAGCTGGCAGGATTTTCATTGGCTACTGCTTAAATCCTCGCTTAATCACGAAAGCGTCGAAGTCGGCGGCCTAAGCAAGCAGCAAGAAGAAAAAAAACACACTCTAAACCTAAGTGCCTTGCGCAAAGCGCAGGCCAATAACGATGCTTTTGCTAGCCTAGGCTTTACGCCTCAGCAAGTGATGATGCCCGCCAGAGTAGGTGAGGTGGTGAGTGGCAGCCCGGCTAACAATGCAGGCCTGCAAATTGACGATTTAATAGTGGCTGTGGATAAGCAATCAATAGCCACATGGCAGGATTTTGTTGGCTACGTCAGGGTGCATGCTGGGCAGGAATTGGCCGTACAAATTTTACGCGGCGGATCGGCATTAACCATCCACATTAAGCCAACTGTGCAAATGGAGCAGGGCGTGGCCGTGGGCCACATCGGGGCGGCGGTAAAGATGCTAGCCAGCGGCTTGATCGTTCAGCAATATAGCTTGCCTGTGGCGATGATGAAGGCTGTCGAGAAGACTTGGGATACGGCTATATTTAGCCTGCAAATGCTTATTAAAATGCTCCTAGGCCAAGCGTCTTGGCAAGGCGTAAGTGGGCCTGTCACCATCGCCAGTTACGCAGGCCAAACTGCCAGCATGGGCATCAAGGTTTTTATAGGCTTTTTAGCTTTAATCAGTATCAGCATAGGCGTGTTGAATCTATTGCCTATACCAGTTTTAGATGGCGGCCATTTGATGTACTATATGGTTGAAATTTTAACTGGCAAACCCGTACCTGAGTCCGTCATGGCTGTAGGGCAAAAAATTGGTCTGACCTTATTGGGTTTGATGACGATCATTGCTTTTTATAACGACATAACTAGATTAATAACAGGCTGATGCATGGCATTAAACAAAGTAAGCACCATTAAAAGAAATCAAATAGGACGCCACTGCTTGCAGCTCAAATCCATTGTATTATTGCTCACTGGCTTGTATGCCAATGTGGCCATGGCCATGACGCCATTTGTTATCAAAGACATCCGTGTGGAAGGTATACAGCGTACCGAAGCCGGCACGGTGTTCACCAATTTACCGGTCAAAGTCGGCGACAGCATGACCGACGATTTGGCCTCCCAAGCGATTAAAGCCTTATACGGCACCGGGTTTTTTAAAGACGTGCGCATAGAAGCAGAAGGCGACGTGCTGGTGGTGACCGTTCAAGAGCGTTCATCTATTGCACAGATTGATTTTAGCGGTAATAAATCGTTTCCTACCGACAAGATGAAAGAAGGCCTAAAGCAAATTGGTATTGCAGACGGTCAGATTTTTGATAAGTCGCAGTTAGATCGTGCTGAACAAGAAATCAAGCGACAATATCTGTCTCAAGGTAAATACGGTGCCAGTGTCAAAGCGGTGGTCTCACCGCTGGAGCGCAATCGCGTCGCAGTGCGGTTTGATGTAGAAGAGGGTGCCGTTTCTAAGATACGCAGCATCAATATCGTTGGCAATCAAGCCTTCTCTATGGACGATTTGCGCGCTGAGTTTTTGTTGACCACGCCCAATTGGATGAGCTGGTGGAATAAAGACGATCAGTATTCCAAACAAAAACTAAATGCTGACCTTGAGACTTTGCGTTCTTTCTACATGAATCAAGGCTACCTGGAATTTAATATCGATTCCACGCAAGTCTCCATCACCCCCGATAAAAAAGACATCTACATCACCGTCAATATTACGGAAGGTGAAAAATACACCATATCAGAGGTGAAGTTGGCCGGAGAAAGCATCGTGCCGGACAGCGAATTGCAGGCATTAATTGCCGTTAAGAAAGGCGATACCTTTAGCCGCAGCAACATCACGCAATCCAGTAAGGCCATCAGCGATCGTCTAAGTAATGAAGGCTATGCATTTGCGAACGTTAATCCTGTGCCTGAGGTTAACAAAGAATTGCATACCGCCGCTTTTACTTTTTATATTGATCCAGGAAAGCGCGTCTATGTTAGGCGTATCAATATCGTCGGCAACACACGCACTCGCGATGAGGTGGTGCGTCGTGAAGTTCGTCAATTGGAATCGGCTTGGTATGCCTCAACTAAAATCAATCGCTCCAAAGAGCGCTTGGTGCGCACCCAATATTTCTCAGATGTGAACGTAGAAACGCCCGCCGTACCAGGTACGGCGGACCAAGTGGATCTCAATATCAGCGTGGTTGAGCAATCGACCGGCAGCATACAATTTGGTGCCGGCTTGTCCAGCAATGAGGGCGTGGTGTTTGGTGTCACGGTTAATCAGAACAACTTCCTAGGTACCGGTAACCGCGTGAGCGCACAGCTTAACACGGGTAAGGTGAACACCACTTACGCCTTGTCTTATACCGACCCTTACTTCACGCCTGACGGCGTCAGTAGAGGTTTTGATGTCTACAGACGCGACGTCAACACCGGCTCTACGGATAACGTCGGTAACTACAAAACCTCGTCTTACGGAGGAGGGGTACGCTTCGGTATTCCATTAAACGAACGAGACGGCGTGAATTTTGGATTGTCTGCTGATTTGACAGACATTAATTTGTATGCAGACAGCCCAATTCAATACCAAAACTATTGCGGCAATACCACAGGCTGCACCAGCAACTCCATCGCCTTGAGTGCAGGATGGTCGCACGACAGCCGCGACAGCATTATGTACACCAATAACGGCGTGTATCAGCGCTTGACTGGTGAAGTCACCATGCCTGTGCTGGATTTGCAATACTATAAAATCAATTACAAGCACTCCTGGTATAAGGAAATGGTCAAAGACCTGACATTGATGCTAAACGGCGAGTTAGGCTACGCGCATTCATACGGTAGTGCCAAGTACCCATTCTTTAAAAATTTCTATATGGGCGGTGTAAACTCAGTTCGAGGCTACGCAATTGGAACATTGGGGCCTAAAGATAGCACTAACACTTATTACGTGGGGGGTAACCAAAGTGCGCTAGCCAGCGCAGAATTGTTTTATCCCGTACCAGGCATCAAAGATTCTAAGCAGTTTAGATTAAGCACCTTTGTTGACTCAGGCTACGTATGGGGATCCAATCAAACGCCGGACCCCAAAGATTTACGCTACTCGGCAGGTGTCGGAGTGAGCTGGTTCTCTCCATTTGGCCCGCTAAAATTAATCTATGCTAAACCTTTGAATGCAAGTGCTTCAGACATTACGGAAAGCATACAATTTCAGCTGGGCCAACAGTTCTAAAAATTGCAATCTCAGCATTTTTGTCATAAATGTCCAATCTGCTTGTGGCATAATAAACACATAAACAGTCTGTATTAGGAGATTTAATTGAACCACCCATTGCAAAAATTCCTTGCTGCCAGCTTCATGGCCATAGCCTTTACTGCCCAAGCAGCCGAATTGAAAGTTGGTTATGTGCAGGTCGATAAAATCCTTCAAGAAGCACCACAAACGGCCGAAAGCGGAAAAAAATTAGAGCGCGAATTCAGCCCTCGCTCTCAAGAGCTGGATAAAATGGCTAAGCAAATAAAAGAGCTGGAAACGGCACTGGATAAAGACGGTTTAACCATCACGGAAGCTGAACGCCGAAATAAAGAGCGCGATGTGCAAAACATCAAGGTTGAATTCCAACGCAAACAGCGTGAATTACGTGAAGACATTAATTTGCGTAAAAATGAAGAGCTAGGCAGCCTACAAGATCGCATCAACAAGGCTGTGCAGGGCGTGGCTAAAGCTGAAAATTACGATTTGGTTATGTACAGCGGCGTAGCGTATGCGGCTGATAAAATCGACATCACCGATAAGGTGTTAAAAGCACTAGGAAAAAAATAACTTAGCCCTAAGCGCTATTGGGCGAGCTTAATACTAAGGCGTGCCAGCATGGCCAAATCCTACACACTGGCTGAGATAGCAAAGACCTTAGGCGGCACTGTAATTGGCGATGCCGCAGTTAGGGTAAGCAAAGTGGCCTCATTAAGCCATGCCACGTGTGGCGATATTGGCTTTCTCAATGAGACCAGATACCAAAGTCAATTAGCCACATGCGGTGCCAGCGCCGTTGTCTTACGCTCGGACGATGTGCATTTAACCGATTTGCCACGTCTGGTAGTGCCGCAGCCCTATGCTTACTACGCCAAATTAGCTGCCATGTTAAGTCCCCCACCAATTAAAACACCTGGTGTCGCAGCTAGCGCGGTAATCCATGCCAGCGCCAGCATACCATCCTCATGCAGCATAGGCCCGCTAAGCGTAATAGGTGCGGGCGTGGTATTGGGTGAACACGTGCATATAGGCAGCGGTTGTGTCATTGAGCATGATGTTAGCCTTGGCGCGCACAGCCAATTGGAATCCAATGTCACCGTAGCTCACCACTGCAGCATAGGCCAGCATTGCCACATTCATGCAGGCGCAGTCCTAGGTTCGGATGGATTTGGTTATGCTCAAGAATCGCAAGCTTGGCTCAAGATTCCACAGTTAGGCCGTGTTCGGCTAGGCAGTCATGTTGATGTTGGAGCCAATACCACCATAGACCGCGGCGCCTTGGACGATACCGTGATTGAAGATGGCGTTAAATTGGATAACTTAATTCAAATTGGACACAATTGCCAGATAGGCCAACACACGGCCATCGCTGCTTGCGTGGCCATTGCCGGCAGCACTAAAATTGGCAAAGATTGCAAGATAGGCGGGGCGGCCATGGTCTTAGGGCATTTGGAAATTGTCGACGGCGTGACCGTTAGCGCCGGCAGCATGATTACACGCTCTTTGCTACAACAAGACACCTACACGGCCATCATGCCATTCCAAACGCACCAGGGCTGGCTAAATAACGCAGCGCAAATACGGCATTTAGACAAGCTGGCAAGAAAAATTAAAAATCTCGAAAAACAGCTGGCTCTGTTAAAATCGAGTTAATGAAAACGAGATTGCATCCTAATTAAATTAGCGAACATCATTTAAAATAAGCCGAGAGAAAAATGACCAACACCACGACCTCTACCAGCATGGATATCCATGAAATATTGGACCACCTGCCACATCGCTACCCGTTCATATTAATAGACCGCGTCATTTCTATGGAATTAGGCAATGAAATCGTGGCGTTAAAAAACGTCACAATTAACGAGCCATTTTTTCCTGGGCATTTTCCCTATCACCCTGTAATGCCTGGCGTTTTGATTGTAGAGGCTATGGCGCAAGCCGCTGCTATCTTGTCCTTCAAAACCATGGGCGTAAAACCCAGTGATGACTCGGTGTATTACTTCGCGGGCATAGACAGCGCACGATTTAAACGCCCGGTGTCACCTGGCGACCAAATCGTCTTTAACGTGAAGATTGATCGAATTTTAAAAGGCATATGGAAGTACTCTGGCGTAGCCAGCGTGGATGGCCACGTCGTGGCTGAAGCCCAGATGATGTGCATACTTAAAGCGATAGATAAAAAAGAGTAAGCCGGATGCTAGCGGCAAAAATTCATGCCACGGCCATCATCCATCCAACTGCAGAGCTCGATTCCAGTGTAGAGGTGGGGCCTTACTCCATCATAGGGCCCAAGGTGCGTATCGCCGCTGATACGGTTATCGCTAGCCATGTCACTATCAATGGTGAGACCAGCATAGGTGTTGGCAACCGCATTTATCAATACGCCTCATTGGGTGAGGCCCCGCAGGATAAAAAATACCAGGGTGAGCCGACCCGCTTAGTCATTGGCAATCACAATACCATACGCGAATTTTGTACGATTAATCGTGGAACGACACAAGACCGTGGCGTTACCGAAATTGCAAACGACAACTGGATCATGGCCTACGTGCACATCGCTCACGACTGCCAAGTTGGCAATCACACGGTGTTAGCTAACAACACATCCTTGGCCGGTCACGTGCAAGTGCATGATTACGCCGTTCTTGGCGGCTTTACCTTGGTGCATCAGTTTTGCAAAATTGGCGCCCACGTTATTACGGCTGTGGGTTCAGTGGTTTTTAAAGACATTCCTCCCTATGTGGCCGCCGCCGGTTACGATGCTAAACCGCATGGCATTAACGCGGAAGGCCTTAAGCGCCGGGGTTACTCGGCAGACAAACTCTTGCAGATCAAACGCGCCTACAAAACGCTATACCGCAAAGGCCTCAGTTTAGCTGAGGCGAAACACCAAATTAGTAACGTGACTGGGGATGACGTTCGTTTGCTGACGGATTTCCTTAATGCCTCCACGCGCGGCATCATTAGGTAAGCATATGCTCAGAATAGGCATAGTGGCTGGTGAAGCATCTGGGGACATGCTGGGCGGCCTGCTCATGCAAGCCTTAAAAAACAAACGCAGTGACATTGAGTTTGTTGGCATAGCTGGCCCTAAGATGATGCGAGAGGGTGCGCAATCGCTATTTCCTATGGAGCGCTTGTCGGTTCGTGGCTACCTGGAAGTGATTAAGCATGCCTTAGGCTTGATGCGCATCAGGCGTCAATTAATTAAGCATTTTTTAAATCACCGCGTGGACCTATTCATAGGCATAGACGCCCCAGATTTTAATTTCCACATAGAAAAAAAATTAAAAAAACAGGGCATTAAAACCATCCATTATGTCAGCCCATCCATATGGGCCTGGCGCAAAAACCGATTAAATAAGATCAAACGTGCTGTATCGCATGTATTAACCTTGTTTCCTTTCGAATCCGCGCTTTACCAAGAGGCGGGCGTGCCGGTTAGCTACGTCGGCCATCCTTTAGCTGACGCCATACCTCTCCAGCCTGATACGGCTGCAGCACGTGCTGCCTTGCGACTCAAGCCTACGGACTTGGTGGTAGCCATGTTACCAGGCAGTCGGCAAAGTGAAGTGCAAGAACATGCTACCTTATTTATTCAAACAGCAAAAAAAATGCATGCAGATTACCCGCATGCCGTATTTTTAGTGCCTTTTGTTACCCGAGAAAGCAAACAAATTTTCGAATTAGCTTTATTTCACGAGCACGAACCGCTGCCTATACAGATCTTATTTGGTCACGCACATGACGCCATGCATGCCGCCGACGTTGTTATAGCGGCTTCAGGTACGGCCACATTAGAAGCCGCTTTACTGAAAAAACCTATGGTGATTACCTATCGCATGCCTATCTTAAGTTGGTGGGTATTAAAACGCATGCTCATGCAGCCGTATGTCGGCTTACCCAATGTATTGGCCGGCAAATTTATTGTGCCCGAACTGCTGCAACACGATGCCACGCCAGAAAAATTAGCGGAAACAGCCATTAAATTGCTAAGCGATACAGACGCATTAGAAGAGATGAAAGCCGAATTTAGCAAAATACACTTAAGTTTAAAACAGAATAATGCGGAAAAAGCCAGCAACATGATACTGGCTGATTTTTCCTAGCTAAGCATGCAAGTCAGCCAATTGATATGCGGTGTGGATGAGGCGGGTCGAGGGCCTTTGGCTGGTTCCGTGTATGCGGCGGCGGTTATATTGGACCCAAGTCGACCGATAGCGGGATTGGCTGATTCCAAGAAGATTTCGGAAAAGAAACGTGATGCCTTAAGCATAGAGATAAAACAGCATGCCTTAGCTTGGGCTATAGCCAGTTGTAACGCAGCAGAAATTGATCAAATCAATATACTGCAAGCCAGTTTGCTGGCCATGAAGCGCGCCATAGAAATGATGTCAACCGGTTTTGCGGTTAGTCCGGATTTGGTGCAGGTGGACGGCACGCACTGCCCAAAGATCAATTTCCCATGCGTTGCCATTGTGCAAGGCGATAGCAAAGTGCAAGCCATATCCGCCGCTTCCATCCTAGCCAAAGTGGCGCGAGATGCCGAGTTATACGAATTGGATAAGCAGTACCCGCAATACGGTTTTGCCAAGCACAAGGGCTACCCGACTGCTTTACACTTAGAAATGCTGACTTTGCACGGTGTTTCACCGACACACAGATTGAGTTACGCCCCGGTCAAAAAGCTTGCTACTTCAAGCCAGTATTAGAAATAAGCAGGGGTGTTTGTGTATATCGATAGGTGGTGAGGTTTTCCAACTGGCTATGCTTTTTGTGACTATCATTTCACTAGCTAGACTGACATCGCAGGCGATGCACAATTGGGTTTGCGCATGGCAAGTTTGCAATATGGCATCCAACATGGCCTGATTTCGATACGGCGTTTCTATAAATAGCTGCGTTTCTTTATGGCTTGCAGAGCGCTTTTCAATTTCTTTTAATTTTTGATTGCGTTGCAATTTTTCCACGGGCAAATAGCCTAGGAAAGCAAACTGCTGCCCGTTTAAACCTGATGCCATCAAACTCAATAAGATGGAACTGGGGCCCACCATGGGCACTACCTTGATGCCTTTTTTATGCGCCAATTGCACCAGTTGGGCCCCTGGATCGGCCACTGCCGGGCAACCCGCATCACTCATTAAACCAACATTTTGACCAGCCAGTAGCGGAGCCAATAAGTCCGGCAAGACTTTCATGTCCGTGTGCTCGTTGAGTAAATGTAAATTTAGCTCTCGCACCGGCTTTAAGGGTTTAATAGTGCTTAAGAAATGCCTGGCGGATTTTTCACTTTCCACCACAAAGGTTTCTAGCTTGCGAGCCACATTCAATACATAATCGGGTATAACATGCTGCACCATGTCATCACCAAGCGTGACTGGAATTAGGTAGAGGGTGCCCAATGCAGGTTTCATCGATAGCGTGCTAGCTAAAGCACCGAGACGTTTTCGTTAGCCAGCATGTTGACCAACGCTATCAAAGGCAGGCCAATTAAGGCATTCGGATCATCCCCATGCATTTTTTCTATGATGGCAATGCCCAAACCCTCAGACTTGGCGCTGCCAGCACAATGGTAGGGCTGCTCTTTGATCAGGTAGCTTTCAATTTGCGAGTCACTTAAATTTCTAAATTGCACGGTGTAAGGCACGACGGTGGCTTGCATGGCTTGTGTTTTTGCATTGTACAAACACAGCGCACTATGGAAAACCACCTCTCTGCCACGCATCGTTTGCAATTGTTTGCTTGCGTTTGCATGGGTCATGGGTTTACCCAGTTGCACCCCATCTAGCACGGCTACTTGATCGCAACCTATGATTAAGGCATTTGGTTCTTGCAAGGCGACTTTCTTGGCTTTTGATTGTGCCAAACGTAACGCCGTGGCCTCTGGGCGCTCCTTTTCTAAAGGACTTTCATCTATTTCTGGTGATACGCACACAAAAGGCAACTGCAGACGCGCGAGGAGTTCGCGTCTGTATATGGAAGAGGAGGCTAATATCAGTGGTGCGCTCATAAGCGATTTAAAAAACAGGCCAGCCAAGTTGTGGCCGACTTGTACTTTACATTGCTTTATTCAGGTTGAATTTCAAGTAAGGACTCGTCAGGGGTAACCGCATCACCCTTAACCACGTGTATTGCCACGACTATGCCTGATGTCGCAGCTTGAATTTCATTTTCCATTTTCATGGCTTCAATAACCAATACGCCGTCACCGGCACTGACTTTGTCACCAACCTTGATTTTCACGGCCACGATGGTGCCTGGCATGGATGTGGTGACATGACCGGCATGCGATGGGCGAGGCCGTCCACTGGCGCCTTTGCTGGTCACGGCTTTCTTTTTGCCATTGCTGCTACCGCTGGATACTTCTATCTCACTTAAGGTTTCAACCACCACTTCTTCCGCTATGCCATCGATAGACACATAGAATGGGCGTTTTTCTTGCCCGGCATGACCGCTGCCGGTTAAATTGATGTGGAAGGTTTCACCGTGTAAGGTTACTTTAAATTCGCTTGGAGCGAAGCGTGATGCACTGGCGTTTACTGCAGCCTTGTCCAGCAATACTTCAGGCGTTAGAGAATCGGCATTGCGTTCTTGCAAATAGGTTTTGCCTATATCCGGGAACATGGCGTAGGTCAACACGTCTTCTTCGGATTGGGCGAAACGCTCCGCTTCACTGCTTAATTTAGGCATTTCTGGCGACAGTAAGTCAGCCGGACGACAAGTGATGGCAACGCCATCAGCAATGGCAAATTTTTTAACCGCTTCGTCAACAGGGCTCGGTGCTTTACCGTATTGGCCTAAGAAATAATTCTTCACTTCGTTGGTGATTGATTTGTAGCGTTTACCGGTCATGACGTTCAGCACGGCTTGGGTGCCAACGATTTGTGAAGTAGGGGTCACCAAGGGGATGTATCCTAAGTCTTTTCGTACCAAAGGGATTTCAGCCAGGACTTCGTCCATGCGATCAAGCGCGCCTTGTTCTTTTAGTTGATTGCTTAAATTGGAAATCATGCCACCTGGCACTTGATTAATTAACACCCTGGTATCCACGCCAGAGAATTCGCTTTCAAATTGCCAATATTTTTTACGCACTTCGCGGAAATAAGCACTGACTTCCTGCACTGCAGCAATGTTTAAGCCGGTATCAAATTCGGTGCCTTGCAATGCCGCTATCATGCTTTCTGTGGTTGGGTGGCTGGCACCCTCAGAAAAAGCGGCGCTGCAGGTGTCTATCATGACGGCGCCATTTTCTAATGCGCGCAACATGTTCATGCTGGCTAGGCCGCTGGTGGCGTGGCTGTGCAAGTGAATGGGAAGGCTAACCGCTGAGCGCATGGCTTTAACTAAATCCACGGTGGCTTGTGGTGTGAGTAAGCCGGCCATGTCTTTGATGGCGATGGTGTCTGAGCCCATGGCTTCAAGTTCTTTGGCTATGCCGACAAAGTGAGCCACGTCATGCACTGGGCTGGTGGTGTAGCTGATGGTGCCTTCCGCATGTTTGCCGGCTTTTTTAACTGCATCAATCGACACGCTTAGATTGCGCGTGTCGTTCATGGCATCAAAAATACGGAATACATCCACGCCGTTGTCGGCGGATTTTTTTACAAAAGCTTGCACCACATCGTCTGAGTAATGGCGGTAGCCAAGTAGATTTTGACCGCGTAGCAACATTTGTATGCGGGAGTTGGGCAATGCCTTGCGCAATAATTTCAAGCGCTCCCACGGGTCTTCTTTTAAATAGCGTACGCAAGCATCAAAGGTAGCGCCGCCCCAAGCCTCTAGCGACCAAAAGCCTATGGCGTCGAGCTTGCTACAAATCGGCAGCATGTCTTCGGTACGCATACGCGTGGCAATATGGCACTGATGCCCATCACGAAGAACCAATTCGGTAACGTGTACTTTTGATGTTTGCGTTGTTTTAGCCATAATTTAACTCTTTATTATTTAATTTGTATTCTAGTGCGTATTAATTGTTAGATGCCTTCATGCGCCGCGATGGCTGCAGATATGGCTACCGCTATCATTTCCGGGGGGATTTTATTGGCATAGTGGGTCAATTCCGGGTGCGACTCAACAAAGCTGGTATTAAATGCCGCGTTCTTAAAATCATCGTGTTTCAAGATTTCTTGATAATAAGGTATGGTGGTTTTAACCCCATAGATCAACATGTCATCCAAGGCGCGACGACCGCGTTCTATAACGCTATCCCAATCCAATGCCCAAACGGTTAATTTGGCGCACATGGAATCGTAATAGGGTGGAATAACGTAACCGCTGTATATGGCGGCATCCATACGCACGCCTGGACCACCGGGCGCATAGTAGCGGGTGATTTTACCGAAACTGGGGAGGAAATCGTTTTTCGGGTCCTCCGCATTAATGCGGAATTCCATGGCATAACCCCTAAACTGCACTTCATTTTGCGCGTATTGCAAGGGTAAGCCATAGGCGACGCGAATTTGCTCTTGGACGATGTCGATACCAGTAATGGTTTCCGTCACCGTGTGCTCAACTTGCAAGCGGGTGTTCATTTCCATGAAGTAGAATGTGTTGTCTGAATCCAATAAAAATTCCACGGTACCGGCATTTTCATAACCAACGGCTTTAGCCGCCTTGACTGCCAGGCCGCCTATGTAATCACGCTGCGCTTGGCTTAGTTGCGGCGAGGGGGCTATTTCGATGAGCTTCTGATTGCGACGTTGGATGGAGCAGTCACGTTCAAACAGATGGATCACATTGCCCTCTGAATCGGCAAGAATTTGCACTTCAATGTGCCGCGGTGAAACCACGCATTTTTCTAAAAATACTTCGGGCTTGCCAAACGCCTTGCTGGCTTCGGAAATGACGCGATCGTAATTGCTTAATAATTCCTTCTCACTGTCGCAACGCCTGATGCCGCGACCGCCGCCGCCGTTTGTGGCTTTTAGCATGACCGGGTAACCAATTTTGGCCGCCAAGGCAACGGCTTCTTCGAGGTTCTCCAAATTGCCATCACTGCCAGGTGTGCAAGGAATACCGGCGCCCGTCATGGCATTGCGCGCCTGAATTTTATCGCCCATTTGCCTGATGACATCGGCGCTAGGCCCAATAAATTTAACGCCGCGGCGTTCACAGATTTCCGCCAGCTCTGGATTTTCCGATAGAAACCCATAACCTGGATGCAATGCGTCGCAACCGGAAGCCACGGCCAAGTTAACAATATTGTGCGCATTCAAATAACCGGCAACTGGATCTGCGCCAATATTGTAGGCTTCATCGGCTTTTTTTACATGCAAGGCTTGACGGTCTGCATCGGCATAAATTGCAACGGATTTGATGCCCATTTCTGAGCATGCGCGTACAATACGCACTGCAATTTCACCACGATTGGCTACAAGAATTTTTTTGAACACGTTAAATGCCTTAATTTTTCACTCAAACCAAGTAATTGTAACATGTGAAACCCTATTGCTAAATCCCTCTGAGCCTAATTTTAGAGCATGAAAATGACCAAACAAACGATAATTATTGACAATCTGGCATTTGCCAAAAGAAATGAGCGCATAAGCGGCGAGTTAAATCTGAGCGACTGCGGCAGACTCTCGACGCTGCTAGCTGCAGATTCAAATAAAGCCTTAAGTAGCTACAAGCCTAGCGCGTCTATCGCATTTAATTTATCCGGCAAGTTGGGCAGTCATGGCCAGGCATTTTTGTCCCTGTCCTTGCAGGCAAACCTAAGCTGCTTGTGTCAGCGCTGCTTAAATGAAATGCCGCTTAAGTTAGATTTATCTTTTGATTACCAGATAAGCGACATAGCGGAAGAGGACTTAATGTTAGCTGAACTCGATGAGCCGGATGACATCGACTTGCAACCCATAAGCAAACAGATGGACGTAGTAGCCTTGATAGAGGATGAGCTGATTATGGCCTTGCCCATTGCCCCTGTTCACGATCAGGCCTGCGCAAGCCTATCTAATCAGAGCGGTGAAAAACCCAATCCATTCGCCGTGTTAAAGACTTTAATTAAGTCGTAAGGCTGCAATTTTGGCTGACAAAAGTCGGCTTTTATATTATAGTGGCGCCCTAGAAGTTTAACGTAGTCTTAAATAAGTGATGCAAAGCGGTATGTTAGGCATCTATTTGTATGTAATTGAGATGATGTTTTAATCATTTTATTGGAGTAAATTATGGCAGTTCAGCAAAACAAAAAATCACCGTCAAAGCGCGGTATGCATAGATCACACGACTTTTTGGTTAACCCGGCATTAGCGGTTGAACCAACCACAGGCGAAGCGCATCTTCGCCATCACATTAGCCCAAACGGCTACTACCGTGGCCGCAAAGTATTGTCGACCAAAGGCGAATAATTTTTCTTTAAGTTTGGATCTATTAATGTGCCAACGCGTTTTAATGGATTCGACTTTGAAAATTTGCCAAAAAATAGATTAAATCCACACACGCCGCTCCATATTTGGTGCGGCGTTGGTTTTTACGGCGCCTACTAAGGGCAACTGGGTCGTTTTAGTATAGCAAGCAGCCTTTAGCTTAAGTATAAACTGAGTAAATTATGCAAATTACTGTAGCAATTGATGCAATGGGTGGTGACCACGGGCCAAAGGTAATTATTCCTGCGGCACTAAAAGCACTGGAACTCAACCAAGAATTGCATATTATTTTGGTGGGCTTAAGCAGCGCCATTGAAGCCGAACTCAATAATTTACAGCAGAGCAATGTTGCTAGGCTTAGCATCCATCATGCCAGTGAGTTGGTTGGCATGGACGAGCAACCTCAAAGCGCCCTTAAAAATAAAAAAGATTCCTCCATGCGCGTGGCCATAGATTTGGTCAAAGACGGCGTGGCTTCTGCTTGCGTTAGCGCTGGCAACACAGGCGCACTCATGGCCACCGCTCGCTTCGTGTTAAAAACCCTACCTGGCATAGATAGACCAGCCATTGCTGGCGTATTCCCATGCCAAAAAGGCAAAATCTATATCCTCGATTTAGGCGCCAATGCGGATTGCACGGCGGAGCAGTTGCTGCAATTTGCCGTCATGGGCAGCATGTTAGTAAGCTGCGTTGAAAACCGTGAAAATCCAACCGTGGGCTTGCTCAATATTGGTACCGAAGACATCAAAGGCAATGAAGTGGTTAAAAAAACCGGCGAGTTGCTGAAAGCCAGCCATTTAAATTTTTATGGCAACATAGAAGGTAACGATATTTTTAAGGGTACAACCGACATCGTGGTTTGCGACGGCTTTGTTGGCAACGTCACACTTAAGGCTGCTGAAGGCTTGATTCAAATGATAGGGCGCTTCCTCAGTCAGGAATTTAAACGCAATTGGCTAACCAAGATAGCCGGTCTAGCCGCTGCTCCGGTATTGAAGGCCTTCAAGAAACGCATGGACCCACGCAATTACAATGGCGCCAGCCTATTAGGTTTACGCGGCATAGTGGTGAAAAGCCATGGCGGAGCTGACACCAAAGCTTTCTTGAATGCCATCCACACCGCGCTGGAAGAATCTCGCAGTGGCGTCCTCGATAGAATCACGCAGCAAATGGAAATCGAACATTTACTGTTAAAACAAGCGCTGGCATCGCATGCAGATGCAGTCGGCTCGGAAAACGAATGATTTACTCACGCATAGCCGGCACCGGCAGTTACCTGCCCAAAAAAATTCTAAGTAATGCTGATTTAGAAAAAATAGTGGACACCACGGATGAGTGGATTTTTTCTCGCACCGGCATACGTGAGCGCCACATTGTGGCGGACGATGAATTTACCAGTGATCTAGCCTTGCATGCAGCGCGCCAGGCCATAGCCTCAGCCAATATAGACGCCCATAGCATAGACCTCATTATCGTTGCCACCACCACCCCAGATAAGGTTTTTCCAAGCACGGCCGTGATGTTGCAAAATAAACTAGGCGTAGCCGGTTGCCCAGCGTTCGACATGCAAGCTGTTTGCAGCGGTTTTGTTTATGCGCTCTCTACCGCAGACAATTTTATTAAATCGGGCGCTGCTAAGTGCGCCTTGGTTGTTGGGGCTGAGGCATTTTCACGCATAGTGGACTGGACGGACCGAGGTAATTGCATACTATGGGGTGATGGCGCTGGGGCCGTGGTGCTTCAAGCCAGTAAAGAGCAGGGCATCATTTCGACGCATTTGCATGCCGATGGCAACTATGAAAAAATGCTGCACGTCCCTCGTAACATACATGGCGCTGATACCGTGGTAATGGAAGGTAACGCTGTGTTTAAAGTGGCGGTTAATACGCTGGATGCTATCGTAGACGAAACCTTGCTTGCCAACAATCTGCAAAAATCCGATATAGACTGGCTGGTGCCACACCAAGCCAATATACGCATTTTACAAGCCACCGCAAAAAAGTTAGAAATGAGCATGGACAAGGTAGTAGTCACTGTGGACAAGCACGGCAACACCTCGGCCGCGTCCATCCCTTTAGCGCTAGACGTTGCCGTACGCGACGGTCGCATTAAACGTGGTGACACTGTTTTAATGGAGGCCTTTGGCGGCGGCTTCACTTGGGGCTCGGCTTTAATCAAATATTAATAGCTAAGAAAATTTTTCAGACATCTCACGGCATACCATCATGAATAAATTTACCTTTTTCTTCCCCGGTCAAGGCTCGCAATCGGTAGGCATGATGAGCGGCTTTGCCGAGACAAAAATCGTACGCGACACCTTTGTTGAAGCCTCGGATATATTGGGCATCGATTTTTGGAAGATGGCCACCGAGGAAAACGAAAGTATTAATGAAACAACGCACACTCAGCCCATTATGTTGGTGGCGGGCATTGCGACATGGCGCGCATGGCAGGCGCAAACTTCAGCCCAACCTAGCATATTAGCCGGACATAGTTTAGGTGAGTACACTGCCTTGGTTGCAGCCCAAGCCATAAGTTTTGCTGACAGTTTGCCACTGGTGCAGTATCGGGCATCGGTCATGCAAAATGCCGTACCTGCTGGTGTAGGAGCAATGGCAGCGCTATTGGGATTGGACGATTTGGCAGTGGCTGCAGTTTGTAGCGACGCCGCAGAAAATCAGGTTTTACAAGCCGTGAATTTTAACTCGCCAGGGCAAGTGGTCATTGCTGGGAATAAAGAGGCCGTTGAACGCGGCATGGCATTAGCCAAAGCGAGAGGGGCAAAACGTGCTGTGGCCCTGCCGGTGAGTGTTCCGTCGCATTGCGCGCTAATGCAGCCGGCGGCAAACATGTTAGCCGACTACTTAAGTAGCGTCACGATTGCTGCTCCGCAAATCCCTGTTTTGCATAATGCAGACGTATCGGCTCATCAAACTGGGGCGGAAATAAAAGCCGCACTGGTGCAGCAGTTGTACAGCCCGGTGCGTTGGGTAGAGACAGTGCGAGCCATATACGATCAAGGCATACTGCATGGCGCCGAGTGCGGCCCTGGCAAGGTGTTGGCGGGCCTAACAAAACGCATAGCAGCGGATTTTTCATGCACAGCATTAACCAGTAATGAAAGCATGCAAGAATTCAAGGCGCTTTTGTAAGCATTTTATTTAATATAATAGTTTATTTAAACAAGGACTTAATATGCTAACCGGACAAATTGCTTTAATTACAGGTGCCAGCCGCGGCATAGGCGCAGGCATTGCATTGGCGCTGGGTGAACTTGGCGCCACGGTTATTGGCACGGCAACCTCATCAGCGGGTGCCGCGTCTATCAGCAGCCAATTCACAGCAAATGGTATCAAAGGTGAGGGTATGGCGCTGGATGTTAACCATGCCGAGCAGGTTGAAGCGACAATAAACCGCATCGCTGAAAAATACGGCGACGTTAGTATATTAGTCAATAATGCCGGCATTACCCGCGATACCTTGCTAATGCGCATGAAGGACGAAGACTGGAATGACGTGATCAGCACTAACCTGAGCTCGGTGTTTCGCATGAGCCAGGCCGTTCTAAGGCCTATGATGAAAGCCAGGGTAGGACGCATTATCAGCATATCGTCTGTTGTGGGGCACATGGGCAATGCGGGGCAGACCAATTACGCAGCCGCAAAAGCCGGCATGACGGGTTTTACAAAATCGCTTGCCGCCGAAGTCGGTAGCCGTGGCATAACGGTTAACTGCGTCGCGCCGGGTTTTATAGAAACCGACATGACCGCAGATCTACCTGAAGACATTGCTAATAAGATGCTGGCACGCATTCCCGTAGGACGCTTAGGTCAAGTGAAAGAAATCGCAGCCACGGTGGCATTTTTAGCTTCGCCAGCTGCCGCATATATCACCGGCGAAACCATACACGTTAACGGCGGCATGCTGATGATTTAAAAGTTTTTATATATTTTTGCCAAGTTTTGGTAGAATATCAACTTAGCTGATTTGTTACATAAACACGGCTATTTTTTATTAAAAGGGGTAATTAGATGTCTGACATCGAACAACGCGTTAAAAAAATTGTGACTGAACAACTTGGTGCAAATGAAGCTGATGTTAAAAACTCATCATCATTTGTAGATGATTTAGGTGCCGATTCGCTTGATACTGTTGAACTGGTAATGGCGCTAGAAGAAGAATTTGACTGCGAAATTCCAGACGAAGAAGCGGAAAAAATCACTACGGTTCAATTAGCGATTGATTACATCAATACCAACTTAAAATAAATTCAAATGTAAGCGTATTACTGAGAGCCTGCTCATGTGCAAGGAAGTACACATCAGTATCAGCGTCGCATTAAAACCCAGAAATCATTTAACAATTTTTGTCTAAGATTTCTGGGTTAACTTTTTCTAAGAGCCTATTCTTATGTCTAAACCTGCAAATAAACGTCGTGTTGTTGTTACCGGCCTTGGGGTCGTGTCACCAGTTGGTATTGGTGTGAATACAGCCTGGACTAATCTTGTCGCCGGTAAATCGGGTATCTCTAAGATTACTAAATTTGACACGACGGCTTTTGCTTCAACCATAGCCGGTGAAGTTAAAGATTTTAATGCAGAAGATTTCATTTCAGCCAAAGATGCCAGGCGCATGGATACATTTATCCAGTATGGCTTGGCGGCTGGCATAGAAGCCTTTAAAGACTCAGGCATAGAAGTGACGGAAGAAAATGCAGAGCGCATAGGGGTGTCCATAGGTTCCGGCATAGGTGGCATACAGCTCATTGAAGACACCGATGTGCTTTATAAAGAAGCCGGCCCACGCAAAATATCACCCTTCTTTATACCTGGCACCATTATCAACATGATCTCAGGTAATTTGAGCATCATTTTCGGTTTAAAAGGACCCAACGTCGCTATTGTTACAGCCTGTACCACAGGCACGCACTCCATCGGTGATGCATCGCGCATGATAGAGTACGGCGACGCCGATGTGATGATTGCGGGAGGCGCTGAATCAGCTATCACGCAATTGACCGTAGGTGGCTTTGCCGCATCCAGAGCATTGTCCACACGCAACGATGACCCAGCAACAGCAAGTAGGCCTTGGGACAAAGACCGAGACGGCTTTGTTATTGGCGAAGGCGCCGGAGTGATGGTGTTAGAAGAATATGAGCACGCAAAAAAACGTGGCGCAAAAATTTACGCAGAGCTAAGCGGCTATGGCATGAGCGCGGATGCCTACCACATGACAGCGCCAAATATGGATGGGCCTCGACGATCCATGGTCAATGCGATGAATAATGCAGGCATAGACCCCAGTGAGATTCAATTTATCAATGCGCACGGCACATCAACGCCACTCGGTGATGCCAATGAAACCAATGCCATTAAGGCCGCATTTGGTGAGCACGCCTACAAGTTACTGGTCAACTCAACCAAATCCATGACCGGGCATTTGCTAGGCGGAGCGGGTGGCTTGGAGTCTGTATTCACGGTCTTGTCTATCTACAATCAAGTGTCACCGCCAACCATTAATATTTTTAACCAAGACCCAGAATGCGATTTGGATTTCTGTGCCAATACCGCCCGCGATATTAAAATTAACTATGCCTTGAAAAACAATTTTGGTTTTGGTGGCACAAACGGCAGTTTAGTATTCAAAAAAATATAAATTGGCCGCTGTGTTGAGCTGCATCTAGCCTGTGATTTTTCCGATCACAGGCTTTTTTGTTAATTTGAGCCATGGATAGCGAGCGTATGCATGGTTCTATGGTTTAATTATGGCTATGCAAGCTAGACCATCTTATATAGTTAACGGCGATTTAAGCCAAACCATAACACCATTAGATCGTGGTTTAGCTTATGGGGACGGCGTCTTTCGCACCATGCAAACCAAAGGCGGCATGCCTGTTTGTTGGCCACTGCATTACCAAAAATTGGTCGCTGACTGCGCCGCCATAGGCATAGTATGCCCAAGTGCCGATTTGCTTATGCACGACTTTGTGCAACTGCTTGTTGAGCCTGTCCTTGAAAGCAATAAGCTGGGCGTTGCAAAAATCATCATTACCAGAGGGGAGGGGGAGCGCGGCTACAAGACCCCTGCAGTCACCTGTCCTAGCCGAATATTAATTCAATCCACCATACCAAGCTACGCGCAGGACTCCTATTCGACTGGGGTAGATCTGCATTTATGTGAATTGCGGCTAGCTCCTCAACCCAAATTAGCGGGGATTAAACACTTAAATCGCCTGGAAAATATTATGGCGCGCATGGAATGGCGAGATGACGCGGCATTTGATGGGTTGTTATTAGATCAGCAGGATAACGCTATTGAATGCACCATGGCTAATCTATTCGCTCGCTACGGCAATCAATTGCTAACCCCGGATTTGGTCCAATGCGGCGTCTCCGGCATCACGCGAGAACGAATTTTAAGCTTAGCCAGCGTGTTAAATTTAACCGTGCAAATCACTCAATTGCCTTTAGCGCGCTTAATGCAAGCCGATGAAGTGCTGATATGCAACAGCCTATTTGGGGTCTTTCAAGTGAGGTCTATTCAAAACACCTCCTGGCCACAACAAGCCCTTGCTAAAAACTTTAGGGCGCTACTAACGCATGATTAAGCGTATCAAAAAATGGCTATGGCTATCGTTTTTTCTAACAGGCGCAATGCTAGCCGGCCTGGTCTACTATGCTATTTCGCCACTCAAGCTGCAGCCGAATAGCCAAGAGATCAGCATACAAGCTAACAGTGGCCTTAAAAGCATTGCGAGGCAACTGGTAAGACAGGGTGTACTAAGTGAGCCGTGGCGTTTTATCTTGATTGCTAAGTTGCTGAATAAGGAGGCCTATTTGCAAGCGGGTGAGTACACCTTAAATAAGAACGTATCGCCTTACCAATTACTGCTTTCCCTGAATCACGGCAAAACCACGCAAGCCAGCATTACGTTTATTGAAGGGCATACCTTTTATCAACTGCAAGCAAAAATCAAAAAGAACGACGCGCTCAAACAAACGTTGGTTAATGTGCCAGAAGCGGAAATAATGAAATCATTGGGCTCCCCATACGCCGCTGCAGAGGGCTTATTTTTCCCGGACACGTTTTACTTTAATCGAAATACCAGCGACGCGGCTATCTTGCAACGCAGCTACTTATCCATGCAAAACAAATTAGCTAATGCCTGGGCTAAACGCGACACCAACTTACCCTATAAAAATAGCTATCAAGCGCTAATTATGGCTTCCATCGTTGAAAAAGAAACGGGCCAGGCCAGTGAGCGACCCATGATAGCGGGCGTGTTTATTAATCGTTTAGCAATCGGCATGCGTCTGCAAACCGATCCTACGGTAATCTATGGCATGGGCCAACGTTATGATGGCAACATACGTAAGCAAGATTTATTGAGCGACACACCCTACAACACTTATACCCGCGCAGGCTTACCGCCAACGCCTATCGCCATGCCTGGCATGGCAGCAATAGAGGCCGCATTGCATCCGGCTAAAACAAAAGCCTTGTATTTTGTAGGCAAGGGCGATGGCAGCCATGCGTTCTCCAATACATTAGCCGAGCACAATGCCGCTGTGGCTCACTACCAATTAAAAAACAAGAAATAATGCTAAATTATTAATAATTGAACAGACTATGACAGGAAAATTCATTACATTAGAAGGCATGGATGGCGCGGGTAAGAGCACCCACATACCCCATATCATTGCGCTTTTACAAGCCCAAGGGCATGAAGTGGTTTCAACCCGAGAACCTGGTGGAACGGACTTGGGAGAACGTTTGCGGGAATTGGTATTACACGAGACCATGCATGTCGAAACAGAAACCCTGCTCATGTTTGCTGCACGAAAAGAGCACATTGAATGCGTAATTAAGCCAGCGCTAGCCAGGGGTGCGTACGTATTATCCGACCGCTTCACTGACGCTACCTACGCCTACCAGTGTGGCGCTAAAGGCCTCAATGCAAATAAAATTGAGGCTTTGGAGCAATGGGTACAAGGTGAATTTCAACCTGACCTTACCTTGTTATTTGATGTGCCGGTTGAAGTTAGCGTAGAAAGACTGCGCGCTGCGCGCAGTCCGGATAAATTTGAACGGGAAAATGCGGCATTTTTCTCACGTATACGCCTAGCGTATTTGAAACGGGCTTCGGCAAATCCAAATCGATTCCGAGTCATCGATGCCAATAAGCCTTTGGATGAAGTTGCTAAAACCGTTGAAAGCATCATGCTAAGCTTATGATAAATAATAAAAATTTAAAACCATACCCTTGGCAAAATCAGTTATGGGATAAACTGCATGCAAACAAACAACAAAGACACCACGCATTTTTGCTGCATGGTCCAGCCGGCATAGGCAAGTTTGATTTCGCCCGTTTTTTTAGCAAAAGCTTATTGTGTACTGAACAAAATGCAACTGGTGCCTGCGGACTGTGCGCCAGTTGCAGCTGGTTTAATGAAGACGGCCATCCAGATTTCAGACTAATTAGCCCAGAGCAAGAAGACGAGCTTGAAGGCGAAACAAACAGCACAAAAAAAACCAAGAAAAAAACACAAATATCCATAGCGCAAATACGCGATTTGACAGATTTTACTGGCTTATCCAGCCATCGCAGTAATGGACTGCGAATTATTTTGATTTATCCCGCAGAGGCGCTAAATAATGCCTCTGCTAATGCCTTGTTGAAAATGCTCGAAGAGCCAGCTGAAGGCGTGGTTTTTTTATTGGTCACCCAGCAAATACAACGCTTGCTACCAACGATAGTGAGCCGCTGTCAAAAAATTAATATGCCTGCACCCAATACAGCCCAATCTTTAGCTTGGTTGGCTGATCAAGGCTTAAACAATGCGGAGCAGCAACTGCAGTACTTTGCTGGCTCACCTTTGAACGCCATGGTCGATACCTTGCAATATGCACAGGCTAAGGAATTCCTGCAGTTGCTGTCTCACGGTGAAAAATTAAGCCCACACGTTGTTGCGCCAGCCTTACTAAGTCAATCCGCCGAAACCGGCATCGTGGCATTGCAAAAATGGCTAATAGACCTGGTTTTAATGAAACAGGCCAAACAAGTGCGCTACCATGCGGCCTATGCAAAGGCCATAGAGGCGCTGGCTGTCAAAGTAAATTTAGCTAAATTGTTGCAATTACAAAAAAATCTTAATGAATTGCGTAAGCTGGCGCTGCATCCTTTAAATCATGAATTGCAAATGGAAGCCTTGTTGGTCGACTACACGCGGATTTTTTCAAAAACCTCGGCCACTGCGTCAACATAGATAAGGAAAAAAGTGAACACGGATAAACCCTATATGTCAGATCCATTCGAACACGCTAGCATGCTGTCTTTGATTTTCAAGGAAAAAGCGTCCCTGCACGCGGCATACATGCCATTTTTACGGGGTGGTGGATTGTTTATACCAACCGACAAGGTGCATGTCATGGGGGAACCACTAAACATGCTGTTAAGTCTGATTGACGAGCTGATTAAACTACAGGTGCTTGGCCATGTTGCCTGGGTATCTCCGGCTAATCAAGGTGAAAAACCACAAGGAGTAGGTGTGCAGTTTAGTGAAGACGAGGGCGGTTGTGTCGCTCGCGAAAAGATCGAACAGTTGCTTGGTGCGGCATTAAATTCGTCACGCCACACGCATACTATGTAAGAAATACCTAACGCACCTTTTGTATAATTTAAATTTAAAAACCAATTGCCATGCTTGTTGATTCACACTGCCATTTAAACTTTCCTGAATTACTCAAGGATTTGCCAGCAATTAAGCAGGCCATGCGAGACCATCAGGTGGGTCACGCCTTGTGCATTTCTGTCACATTAGACGACTTTCCACAAGTACTAGCTTTGGCCGAAACGAATGCAAACTTTTTTGCTTCCGTAGGCGTGCACCCAGACTATGAAAACATTACCGAACCCAGCGTGGAAGAGCTGGTTCGATTAGCCGATCACCCCAAAGTTATTGCCATAGGCGAAACAGGTTTGGATTACTTTCGCTTAACTGGCGACTTAGAATGGCAACGTCAGCGCTTTCGTCGGCATATAAAAGCCGCTATTGCATCGGATAGGCCTTTGGTTATCCACACTCGCAACGCCGCCGAAGACACCTTGCGTATTATGCAAGAGGAGGGCGCTGACCAGGTGGGCGGGGTGATGCACTGTTTCACGGAAAGCCTGGCAGTGGCCGAGCGGGCCATGGACATGGGATTCTACATTTCCTTTTCAGGCATAGTGACCTTTAAAAATGCCACAACTATTAAGGGAGTAGCAAAGTCTATCCCATTGAATAGGCTGTTAATTGAAACGGACTCGCCTTATCTCGCACCAATACCGCATCGCGGCAAAACCAATCAGCCAAGTTACGTGCGGTTTGTTGCGACAGAGTTGGCTGACCTTCGTGGGGACAGCTTAGTTAATATTGCTAATGCAAGCACGGAAAATTTTTTTACATTATTTAAACGTGCCCATGCGGCACACTAGGCTCAGCCATAGCTGGCGCTTAAGCTAGGTTAAAATTTGTATCAGTGGCATAATAAGCGCCGTTCTCATTAACTTTTTACACAGGTTACACCATGAAACTTTCACTTAAGCAAATAGGCTACGCTCTAGCAACCATATTGGTCATCTCTACTAACTTTAATGTCGCCCAAGCGGCAGGCAATAAGAAAACCTATACTGAGGATCAATTTTTATCTGCCTTTAGTGGTAAATCTAAAGCCTTGATCACGCAAAAACTGGGCGCACCGTTTAAAAAAGACGCATCGGTTAAACCGCAGGGTGCCAGCAGTTTTTTAAACAGAGTGGGTGCAGATGAAAAAGGCTCCAAACGAGTCAATGTTGAAATGTGGTATTACAAAAACCTAGTTAAGTATGACGCCACTCGCACATACAAGGAAACGGAGATTACTTTTGTCAATGACAAGGTGATGAATATTGCTTTCTTTAACAACAGATAGTTTTATTAACATTACGGCTGTTAATCAGCACACCAATAAGAAAATAGGGTAAACCGTGAAAATATAGCCAGGCCTTGAGCTTGGCTTATTTTTTAATACAATAAACTTCGCATAATGTATATTATGTAAAATTAATAAAAGTGATATAAATGCATTTAGCTAGGTCTTGCTAGCTTTGCTAAAAATTTGAAATAAACCCTTACAGCCAAAAGTAAAAATAAAACAATTGCAAATACCATAGGCTCACTTACATCGCGCTTCACTAACATCCAAAAATGTGTAACCGCTAAAATGGCCACAAGGTAAACCAACTTGTGTAATTTAACCCAGTCAGCCCCCAACCTTTTAATGCTGGCATTATTAGATGTAGCGGCTAGTGGTAACAGCAACACAAAAGCGATGAATCCCACCAAAATACGTGGGTGCTTGATTACGTCCTTGGCAATCTCATCATAATTAAAATCGTAATCCAACCATAAGTATGTCGCCACATGCAAAAAGGCATAAAAAAAGACAAATAAACCCAACATACGCCTAAGGCGGATTTGCTTATTTAGTTTAAATAGTTGCCTTATTGGTGTTAGAAATAACAACACCAATAAAATAGTTAGCGTCCAGAATCCTGTGGAATGTTCAAGGTATTCTATTGGATGTGCGGTAAGCTTGTTATTATGCGCAAGGTAAAATAATCTTAAAAACGGCAGAATAGCAATTGAAAAAACGAACACTTTATTCGTTAAATAGCCGTCTAGATTGATAGATTTAAGGCTAAATGCTCGCATATATTAATCAAGGGTCACTTAAAAATTTCTTTTAAGATCAACCCCCGAGTACATGTGCCCGACCTGGTCAGCATAGCCGTTAAACATTTGTGTTTTAATTCTGCTTGAAAAAAGGCCAGAGCCTATCCTACGTTCCGTTGATTGACTCCAGCGCGGGTGCTCCACATTCGGGTTAACGTTTGCATAAAACCCGTATTCTTTAGGCGAGATCTTCATCCAGCTTGAAACAGGCTGTTTTTCCGTAAACCTAACGCTGACGATTGATTTAGCGCCTTTGAATCCGTATTTCCATGGTACAACCAGTCGCAATGGTGCACCATTCTGATTAGGCAGGACTTCACCATAGAGCCCTACGGCCAATATGGTCAGTGGATTCATGGCCTCGTCCATGCGTAACCCCTCGGTGTAGGGCCAGTCTATTAATGGAATGTTTTGGCCAGGCATCTGCTGCTTATCCTCTAGCGAGATAAATTCAACATATTTAGCATTTCCAGTAGGTTCTGCCCATTTAATTAGCTCAGAAAGTGGTAGCCCTACCCATGGGATTACCATAGACCAACCCTCAACGCAGCGCATGCGGTATATGCGCTCCTCTAATGGAGCCAGCTTTAATATATCTTCAATGGCGATGGTTTTATTTTTTCTTACCTCGCCCTCAACCGTCAACGTCCATGGTTGCGTTTTAAAAAGCTTGGCGTTAATTACGGGCTCACTTTTATCCGATCCAAATTCGTAGAAATTGTTATATGAGGTAACGTCTTCGTAGCTTGTAAGCTTCTCTCCTCTGCCATAAGCTGTGCTTATGGCTTTTAATTTCCTTGATGGAAGATTTGTATTTTTTGGCGTAGCTGCACTAATGGGGCAATTTAATAGCAAGGCTGTACTTGCTATCAGGCCAACACCTGCTTTCTTTATGAAATCCCTGCGACTTTCAAATACCTCTCTTGGCGTTATGTCTGAAGGGGCAATATCATTTTCAGGATTCATAGTGGTGGCTCGCTTAGAGATAGCACGTTTAGCTTATTTGGCTAGCGGTCGCTGTCAAAATAAGCCGTTCGTCTCACTGGTTATTTCTTTTTCTAACTCAGCATCTTGAATTCTTTTTGCTATAAGCTTGGCTTTATCTATTAATTTCGCAGCTTTTTCAGTGTCACCTCTGGCCAATTCAACTTTAGCCAATACATAGCTTGCTTTTGCTTCATAATATTCACCGCCCTGCTCATTGGCAAATTTGATAATTTTAGTGAGTGTTTTTTCAGCATTATCGTAATTCTTGACGATCGCGTAATACCGACCCAATAAAATACTGGATTGCGCATATTGGTCTGGCGTACCAACCCTATCATGCATCAAATAAGCTTTTATTTGGTATTCAAGCGCTAGGTCATCTTGTTTTAGCGCATGGTAAGCCCCCCCTACCTTCTCGGCGCTTTCCCCCCGCTCATTATCATTCGCCGCCAGCTTAAACCCTTGCAAATACCAATCCAGTGCAGCCTGGTAGTCCTTGTCATTGCTGCTTATGTCGCCTATGGCGTTTAGCGCTAGGCGCTCCATGGCTTTGTTAGCTACCGTTTGCGATTGTTTAAGGGCTTTTATATAGCTTGCTAATGCTTGATCTTTTTGCTTCATGGCATAACTGGCATTGGCTTTTAGAAAAACAGCGACTATTTTATCCAGCTCATTATTAGAATTTTTTTCTGCTAATTCAAATGCAAGTAGCGCCTTATTGAAATCCTCCGCGGCATAATAGGCTCGACCTTGACATAACAAGGCGTCTTTATCACTCCCGTTAAGCGATAACATGGCTTTTGAGTAATCAATGGCTGCTGGTGTATTGCCTGAATTTAATAATTTATTGCATTCGCTTGCGCTATAATTGGCAGCTAAAACATCGTTAAAGAACATCAAGATGAATGCTGTTATTAAAGTTTTTTCTAGTTTCATATTGACTGCGTACCTTTAAATTTTGTTTGTCGATAGGAGCTGCATCAAGCCAGCCTCATCCAATATAGTTAATTCCAGTATTTTTGCCTGATCTAATTTGCTACCGGCTTCACTTCCAGCAACAACGTAATGCGTCTTTTTTGACACACTGCCACTCACTTTAGCTCCCCTAGCCTCAATTAATTCTTTGGCTTGTTCGCGAGACAAATTAGCCAATGTGCCGGTTAGCACAAAAGTCTTACCTGCTAGGTGACTGAGCTCAGTAGTATTGTTGCCACTGTCTGGCCAAGATAATCCTGCTTCTAGCAATTGCTTTATCACTAACTGGTTGTGTGCTTCGCCGAAAAAATTCACTATGCAATCCGCCACCACCGGGCCTACGTCATTTACTGCTAACAAATCATCTCGACTAGCCTGCATGAGGTTATTAAGGTTGGCAAAATGCCTAGCCAAATCCTTCGCCGTCGCCTCTCCGACGTTACGCATGCCTAGGGCATAAATAAAGCGTGACAATGTGGTGGATTTACTTTTATGCAATGCTTGCAACAGATTTTCTGCTGACTTCGTGGCCATGCGCTCCAGGTTGCACAATACGGATAAATTAAGTTGGTATATATCAGCCAGTGTGTTGACTAACTGCGCCTCAACCAATTGATCAGCTAACTTATCCCCTAGCCCCTCTATATCCATTGCGCGCCTCGAGGCAAAATGAATGATGGCTTGTTTGCGCTGCGCAGGGCAGAAAAGTCCGCCACTGCATCTTGCCACCGCTTCGTCCTCTGGTCTTACGATATGCGAGCCGCAGTCCGGACAGACGGTCGGCATCACAAAGCGCTTTGCATCAAGCGGGCGCTTTTCCATAACCACGCTTACCACTTCAGGAATGACGTCCCCTGCCCTACGCACGCTTACCGTGTCGCCAATATGCACGTCTTTTCGTCTAACCTCGTCCTCGTTGTGCAAGGTAGCGTTGGTTACCGTCACCCCACCAACAAAAACCGGGGATAGTCTTGCTACGGGCGTGATTGCACCTGTCCTGCCCACTTGAACAGTGATATCTTCAACGGTGGTAAGCGCTTCTTGAGCTGGGAATTTATGGGCAATAGCCCATCTAGGTGCACGGGATACAAAGCCGAGCTCATCTTGTAACTTAAATTGATTTACCTTGTAGACCACCCCATCTATATCAAAGGCCAGGCCATCACGTAGGCCAGCCATTTTGAGGTAATAGGCTTGCAAGCCGGGCAAACCTAAAACCACGCCGCGCTCCTGACTCACGGGAAAATGCAGGCTGGCAAGGTAATCCATGGCCATACTATGGCTATGCATAGGCGGTATCCCTTGCGCCACACCTAAACCATAGGCAAAAAAGCTCAATGGTCTAGTCGCCGTCACTTTTGGGTCCAATTGACGCAAGCTACCTGCGGCAGCATTTCGCGGGTTAGCAAACGGCTTTTCCCCTTTGGCTAACTGCATTTTATTTAGCTTCTCAAAGTCGCGCTTAAACATCAGCACTTCACCACGCACTTCCAGTAACGCAGGTGGCTGCTGACAGTTCAAACGCATAGGGATAGCACGTAAAGTGCGTAGATTGTGTGTCACATCTTCACCGGTATAGCCATCACCACGGGTTGCTCCTTGCTTGAATAGCCCGTTTTCATAGCTTAAGGTGATTGCCAATCCATCAAATTTTGGTTCTACCGCGTATTCAACTTGATTGCAGGCCAGCGCATCGCGTATGCGTTTGTCAAACGCTTCCAACTCGGGATCCTCAAAAGCATTGTTAAGCGATAGCATTGCTTGCTTATGCGTGATATTAGCAAAGGCATTGCTAGCACTACCGCCGACTCGTTGGCTTGGTGAGTCTGCTGTCACCAACTCAGGATGCGCCTGCTCTATGGCTTGCAGCGCCTTAAAAAGTTTGTCGTACTCGCTATCAGGGACCGTCGGCGCATCCAGCACGTAGTACTCGTAGTCGTATTGTGCGAGACTGCGCTTTAACTGTTGGTATTGCTGGGCTAGATCAACCGATAATGGCTCTGAGTTTGGCGGGGCTTCAAACAGTAAGCCTTGCTGTTCAGCTTGGCTCATTTAAGAGAACAACCTAAGCGCCGCCTCGGAACCCGGCTCTATGGCGCGCAGGCGCATGGCGCCTTGAATGGAATCGAGCTGTTGGAATATTTGCTCAATTTGCTGATCATTCAAGATTCGATTATTGGCATCCAATAAATTAGCGTTTAAATCAACCGCTAGCGATTTAGCCACCTTAACCATTTGCTTGAATGCCAGGGCGCATTCGTCAACACGGGGAATGTCCAATTGAAAAATCACGCTTTTTATGAGCGTATCGCTTGCAGCATTAGACGCCGTTAACTGATTTTCCGTATTGAAAATAATGAATGAGGGCTTAGTGCTTTGTGGATTAAATGCTTGCAAGCAGCCTGCATCGTTAGCCACCAAACCTTGCGCCTCAGCCAATTGAGATAATTTAGCAGCCGAAAATGCACCATTTTCGCCATGACTTAAATGAAACCCCACGGTTTTATCCACGGCTATGCAAAACTCATCCAGCTCACTTGCTTGCAGCTGAATGCTATCCATGTCTTGCCACTCAATGTCTGCATTGATTTTTAGCGCAAGCTCGGTTAAAGCAAGCTGAAAGCGACTAAGCGTGCTGCGGGACACGGCGCCACCTCTATCAGCCAATTGCAGACTGCAAGCCACTCTCAATATAGGTTGATGCGTCTCAGCATTATCATCATTGAACACTTGCCAAACCTGGTTTTTATCCAGCGCGTGGATAAAAAACGGTTTATCCAAGCCATCAAACAAACCTTGTGAGCTCTCTTTCAATGTCAGCATGGTCGATTCTTTAGCCAAGTACAATAATGCCGTGGTGTCGATTTTACTGACTAACATTGCAGGTAAACCAACACTGACTTTTTCCATCGACGCAGTTGGCAAAATCTCTTCTATCGCCTGACTAGGCTGCGGCTCTTCGCTGTCCGCGCTGACTGTCAAGGTATCGAATGCCGGGGCGTCTTCCGCATCAATTTTTACCGCTACGTTGATGGTAAAGTTATCTGCATCCTGCGCATCACCTATGCCATAGACGCCATCTTCAAGATCGGAGAGATCGTCGTCTCCATCAGAAATTAAGCCATCATCATGAGCTTCGTTGTCTGGTCGAGTTTGTGTAGCGGATTCTGGCAGCAGAGCATCGTTTTTTAAGTCGCCAAATTGACTTTGCACTTGCCGGTGAAAGCGCCTTTCCTGCCACCAATTAAGTATCAATACCGCCAATATTATCAATGCGCCTATGGCTATTAATGCTATTTGCAAATCACTCATATAAGCTTAACTTTCAGTTGGTTTTGTTTGAACAATTGCACTTGACATCTAGGCAGCCTCATAAGCCGACATCATCTGCACCGCCGCGTCCATATCGACCTCGACAATACGCGATACACCGGATTCTTGCATGGTAACACCGATCAATTGCTGGGCCATTTCCATGGTTATTTTATTATGACTGACGTATAAAAACTGAGTTTTTTCCGACATTTTTTTCACCATCGCACAAAAGCGCTCAGTGTTGCTGTCATCTAATGGTGCATCAACTTCATCCATTAAGCAAAATGGTGCCGGGTTGAGTCTAAATAAGGCAAACACCAAAGCCAATGCCGTTAGGGCTTTTTCGCCACCGGAAAGGAGGTGTATGGTACTGTTTTTCTTACCCGGCGGCTGAGCAAAAACCTGCAAGCCGGTGTCCAATATCTCATCGCCCAACAATGCTAAGCCAGCTTGCCCACCGCCAAATAGGGTGACAAACAGTTCATTGAAATGTTGATTGGCCGAATCAAAGGTATCTTGCAATCGACTGCGGGTATCTTTATCTATTTTACCTATGGCATCTTCCAGGGTGTCAATCGCCTCTTTTAAATCAGCCGATTGACTGGCTAGGTATAAGCGACGTGTTTGTTCCGACTCCAACTCCTGCATGGCAGCCAAATTAACGGCACCCAATGCCTCTATCTCGGCTTGGGTTTGCGCACAGCTTCTCTCCAAGTCAACGACTTTCATCGTTGCTTTGCCAGTCTGGGTCGCATCCAATCGTTCATTCAACCGTTGCTCTGGCACACCAGATGAATGGAGCTCAGCTTGGCATTGTTCGAAGCTTAATCGCGCCTCCTGTTCATTTAAACGACCGACTTCTAATTTGTCGCGCAATGGGTGCAAGGCTTGCTCATTATGCATACGCTCTCGTTCGTGTTGCTGAAGCTGAGATTCGCTTGCATTCATGGCATTCCTAGCTTCAAGTAGCCCATGCTCTTGGTTTTGTTTTTTTTCTAAGGCCTCTTGTAAGCTTAGCTTGAAGCCATTTACTTCAATCTCTGCAAGTGTCGCTAACAGGCTCTCTTGGTTAGATTGGATGGTGCTATTTTCATCTAAAATTACATTCAGATTGTTCTCTAACGCTATAATTTCATTCGAAATAATTCGTAAGCTAAAATTTAATTCTTGGTGCGCTTTTTCCAGCAAATGCATGCCATCGCGCGCTTGATTAAAAATTAATTCCGTTTTTTGCTTTAGCGATTCAGCCTCGTTTTTGGCCCGCTGCCTCAAGGCCAAATCAAATGATTCGGTTTGCAACGACCGTTCTTTAGAGGCCATTTCCTTAGACAATAACGACATTTTATCTTCTAGCTTGACGCGTTCCGCTTCCAAATCATTTTGTTTTTGCTGCCTAGCCAGCAGCGCTTGCTGCTGCTGTTGAATGACTAAATTCAATTGATGCGCTTTTGCAATGGCCTGCTTTAACTCCTGAGCCTGCGAGCGTTGCAAACCTTTTAGCGATTGCAATTCTAGCTCGAGTTGGCCCAACCCCTTCTCAGCTTCAGTTAAAGCGACTTGCGCAACAGGACGCTTTTGTTGCAGGCTTTGCATTCGAGCTTGGCGTTCTAGCACACCATGTAAGACAGATTGCTTGGCAAAATAGCTAATGCTGAATTGGCTGTAAATATCCCCTTGCTTATTAACCAAATACTCACCATTACCTAAGGATGAAGTTGCCTGCAACGGATCAACACCATCGTCTAACAAATAAAAGCCACTCAACCACTCTTGTAAAGCGGCATCTTGTTTGGGCATGCTATTGTTAACGATGGAATAAAGGGTGGTCCGATTTTTTGCCTGAACGCTCTTGTTAGAAATCGCCCCATCTATGGCTAAGATTAACGATGCCGGCGGGCGATCAATCGTTTGTAATTTAGGCACTAAAATAGAATTTAACCTAAGTCCAAGCACTGCCTCTAGGGCTGTTTCCCAACCGTTTTTGACGCTTATTGTTTGCCATGTTCGCGGCTTATCTTGCAAGTCGAACTCTTTTAACCAGCGATTTAAGCCCTCCTCATCGTTCGCATTTTTTATAGATTGCTGAATTTTTTCTAACGATTTAAGCTCAGCATCTAAGCTGCTTAAGTCGCGCTGTGCGGATAATTGCGATTCATTAAGGATTTTTACTTGGTCGATTAATTGATTTTCTTTAGTCAAACTGGCAGCAACACACTCTTCCAAGCTGGCGATGTTGGCATGCATTTCTGCCAAAGCAGTTTGCTGTGCTTGCAATAAACTGCCGTCGCTCAATTCAATGCCGGCTATAGCCAACTGCACTTTCTCCATCTGCAACTGAAGCTCAGATGCTTGACGCCTTGCGTAGGCTAGGTGATTTTGCTCCGACTGCAGACGCTGATTTAACTCAATCAAATTACTATTAGCCGCATCCAATTGATTTTGTGCAGCTTGAAATTGCTCAAATAAAACCGGCACAGCTTCGGCTGCTCGCTGATTGGCCTTTTCTGACAAAGCAACACGACTCTGCTCATTGAGCAATTTAGCTTTAGCACTGGCCAAGTCGCTCTGAAACTGATTGGCCAGGCCATTATTTTTATCTAACTGAGTGCTCAGTTGATTAAGCTGAGCCTGCGTTCGCTCTTTTGCATCCTTGCTGTTTTTTAGCAGATTCTCAACGTTAGCAAGCTCTGCATTGGCTTGGTAATAAGCAGCCTGAGCCTGATTCACAACGTCGGCTAAACGAAAATTTTCCTGCCTAACTTGCTCTAAATCCCGCTCTTTATTCCGTAAGCCAGCTATTTGCGCTTCGAGCTCTTGGGCCAGTTGCTGAACCTGTCGTTGCGCTTTTTCCCATAGCAGGCTGGCATCGCGTTTCTTTAACGCCCAAACAAGGGCCGAACTTAATTTCAGTGCTTCATGTAAATTTTTATGTTTTTCCGCTAGCACGGCTTGAGATTGCAGGCGCGCAATCTGCTTATCTAACTCCTGTAGAATGTCTTCGACCCGAATCAAATTCTCACGCGTGTCACGCAAGCGAAGTTCGGTTTCTCTTCGCCTTTCCTTGTATTTGCTGATGCCCGCCGCCTCCTCAAGAAAGATGCGTAATTCTTCGGGCTTGGCCTCCACAATACGGTTGATGGTGTTTTGACCAATAATAGCGTAAGCGCGACCGCCTAGCCCGGTACCCAAAAACAAGTCGGCCACATCGCGACGCCGTACCAAGGCATTGTTGATGTAATAAGCCGAACCCTTGTCACGTTCAATGACCCGTTTAACGGAAATTTCAGCGTACTGGCTCCACTCGCCTGCAGCACCTCCTAGGCTGTTATCAAAAATCAATTCCACGCTGGCGCGCGATATAGGCTTACGCGTAGCGGAACCATTGAAAATAACGGCATCCATGCTGTCGCCACGCATCTCCTTGGCGGACGATTCGCCCAACACCCAACGTACCGATTCCATTACATTGGATTTTCCGCAACCGTTTGGACCAACTATGCCCATACGCTGGCCGTGTATGTGCAAGCTGGTAGGATCGACAAATGACTTAAAGCCGGCAAGTTTTAATTGAGTTAAACGCAAATTAATGGGCTTTTATATTATTCATTAGGTGGGAAATGGACTTATTTAAACTATTAAATTTAGGCTAATTTTTTATAGTAATTTAGTTAGATAGTATAATAACTTTTTTTTAGCAAAAACACCTTATGAGCTCACAATCAATAGGCGCAAAACCCACCGTTTTGGCCTCTAAAAACTTAGAAACTTTCGAAAGTCCGAACACAAAACGCGATTTCCATATACACATGGAAATCCCAGAGTTCACTTGCCTGTGCCCCAAAACCGGCCAGCCTGATTTTGCCGTTATTTATTTGGACTACATCCCAGATAAAACCTGCGTTGAACTCAAAAGTTTGAAGTTATACATGTGGTCATTTAGAGACGAAGGTTGCTTTCATGAGGCCGTCACCAATCGCATCCTAGACGATCTAGTCATGGCCACTCAGCCAAAATTCATGCGTGTTACCGCAAAATTCTATGTGCGCGGTGGCATTTTCACCAATGTGGTGGCAGAACACCGCCAAGCAGGATGGCAGCCTCCTGCACGGGTAGAACTAACGCACTTCGATGGGCAGCAAAACACGCGCGGTTGATCTTGGCTAACCGGCCACATTAGGCTTAGCAATAAAACCATGCATGCGATCAAAATTTCGCTGCAATCTAATGAAAAACATTGACAATCCGTCGGCCCGTCATTATTATGGCGCCTCGCTGATAGCTGATGTAAAACAACAGCGACATAATGTAGGTACAGGGGGTATAGCTCAGCTGGGAGAGCGC
>SXLB01000027.1 GCA_005777825.1 Methylotenera sp.
AACCCTAAAAACACCTTGTACGCGGTTAAGCGTTTAATTGGTCGCCGTTTTGAAGAAAAAGAAGTGCAAAAAGACATAGGTTTAATGCCCTACAGCATTGCCAAAGCGGACAACGGCGACGCATGGGTAGAAGTGCGTGGCGTGAAAATGGCGCCACCGCAAATTTCTGCTGAAGTGTTACGCAAAATGAAAAAAACCGCCGAAGACTACCTAGGCGAAGAAGTAACCGAAGCGGTGATTACCGTGCCGGCTTACTTTAACGACAGCCAACGTCAATCCACCAAAGACGCAGGCCGCATTGCCGGTTTGGATGTAAAACGCATCATCAACGAACCGACTGCAGCGGCCTTGGCATTTGGTTTAGACAAACAAGAAGGCGATCGCAAAATTGCCGTATACGACTTGGGCGGCGGTACCTTTGACGTGTCCATTATTGAAATTTCCAGCATCGATGGCGAACACCAATTTGAAGTGTTGTCGACCAACGGTGACACCTTCTTAGGTGGTGAAGACTTCGACAACCGTTTAATTGACTTCTTGGCCGACGAGTTCAAGAAAGAAAATAACGGCATGGATTTGCGCAACGACTTATTGGCTAAACAACGCTTAAAAGAAGCGGCGGAAAAAGCCAAAATTGAATTGTCTGGTGCCACGCAAACGGAAGTGAATTTACCTTACATCACCGCCGATGCCACTGGTCCTAAACACTTGGTGGTAAAAATCACCCGAGCCAAACTGGAATCCTTGGTGGAAGACTTGATCGAGCGCACCATGGCACCATGCCGCACGGCGATTAAAGACGCCGGCGTGTCCATAGACGACATCACCGATGTGATCTTGGTTGGCGGTCAAAGCCGCATGCCTAAAGTGCAAGAAAAAGTAAAAGAAATCTTTGGTAAAGAACCGCGTACAGACGTCAACCCAGATGAAGCAGTGGCCGTCGGCGCGGCAATTCAAGGTGGCGTGTTACAAGGCGACGTGAAAGACGTGTTGTTATTAGACGTGACGCCATTGTCATTGGGTATCGAAACCTTGGGCGGCGTGATGACGAAAGTGATCAAGAAAAACACCACGATTCCTACCAAGGCATCGCAAACTTTCTCGACTGCTGACGACAACCAAAATGCCGTGACCATACAAGTGCTGCAAGGTGAGCGCGAAAAAGCGGCGGCCAACAAATCATTGGGCCAATTCAATTTAAGCGACATTCCACCTGCACCCCGTGGCATCCCGCAAATTGAAGTGACTTTTGACATCGACGCTAACGGCATTTTGCACGTGAGCGCCAAGGACAAAGCCACCGGTAAAGAAAATAAAATCACCATCAAAGCCAACAGCGGTCTTAGCGAAGCCGAGATTCAGCAAATGGAAGAAGATGCCGTTAAATACGCAGACGAAGATAAGAAATACCGCGAGTTGGTCGATGCACGCAATGCCGCTGATGGCATGGTGCACTCCGTGAAAAAATCCTTAAGTGAGCACGGCGACAAATTGGACGCCGCAGAAAAAGAAGCGATTGAAGCGGCCATTAAAGACGTGGAAGAAGTCTTGCAATCCGACGACAAAGACGCGATTGAAGCTAAAACCACGGCCTTAACCGAAGCCTCACAAAAACTAGGCGAAAAAGTCTACGCTGAGCAACAAGCCCAAGCCAACACCGAATCCGCACAACAACCAGAAGGCGAAAAAACCGTCGATGGCGACGTGGTGGACGCGGAGTTTGAGGAAGTGAAAAAAGACTAATTATGTCTTAGCGAGCAGGCGAACACGAGTCGTTAGCACCGGGATTAAGGTGCTAACGACTTTTTCGCTACTCACTCAGGACTGCCGACTAACGAGCAAGCACTAGCGACTAAAACATGGCAACTAAACGAGATTATTACGAAGTACTGGGCGTCAACAAAGACGCCAGCGCAGAGGAAATCAAAAAGTCTTATCGCAAATTAGCGATGAAGCACCACCCTGACCGTAACCCAGACAACCCGAAAGCCGAAGAACTCTTCAAAGAAGCCAAAGAAGCCTACGAAATGCTCAGCGACGATCAAAAGCGCGCCGCTTACGATCAATACGGTCACGCCGGCGTCGAACAGGGTGCAGGCGCAGGCGGCTTTGGTGGCGCCGGTTTTGGCGATGCCTTTGGCGACATCTTCGGTGATATTTTTGGTGGCGGTCGCTCAGGCGGACAAGGCAACAAGGTGTTTCGTGGTGCCGACTTGCGCTACAACATGGAAGTGTCTTTGGAAGACGCGGCCAAGGGCACGGAAACTAAAATCCGCATCCCGGTGCAATCCACTTGTGAAACCTGTAATGGCTCGGGCGCACGCCCTGGCACGCAACCGGTCAGTTGCACCACCTGCGGTGGGCACGGCCAAGTGCGCATGCAACAAGGCTTTTTCTCGGTGCAACAAACCTGCCCTAAATGCCACGGCAGCGGCAAAATGGTTAAAGACCCTTGCCCAACCTGCCATGGCGCAGGCCGCACCAAGCAGAACAAAACCTTGTCGGTCAAAATCCCAGCTGGGGTGGACGAAGGCGACAGAATACGCTTGAGTGGTGAAGGCGAAGCCGGCGTGAACGGCGGGCCTACCGGTGATTTATACGTGGTCATCCACCTCAAAGAACACGCCATTTTCCAACGCGAAGGCGGCAATTTGCATTGTGAAATGCCGATCAGTTTCAGCACCGCAGCCTTAGGCGGCGAAATTGAAGTGCCTACTTTGGACGGCTCGGCCAAAATGAAAATCCCAGCTGAAACCCAAACCGGCGCGGTCTTTAGATTGCGTGGCAAAGGCATCAAACCCTTGCGTCAATCCGAACACGGCGATTTGATGGTGCACGTGGTGGTGGAAACCCCAGTCAAGTTAACTGAAAAGCAGAAAGACTTATTACGTGAATTTGAAACCAGCACCCAAGCGGATTCGGGTAAACACAGCCCACGCAATAAATCTTGGATGAATAAAGTTAAAGATTTCTTTGACTGATGTTTAACGCTTTCGAATAGAAAACCCAATCCACCACAGAGACACAAAGACACAGAGAACTACAAAATCCTGAATGGAGTGATTTTCTCTGTGTCTCCGTCCCTTCACGAATTTCAAGCCGAGATATTTGAGGCTTAGAAATGACGGGAATGCCCTTGCGGCATCTTTGGTGAGGTGTTTAGTTTCAATAAAGTGAAATGTTTTAGCCGGCTAAACGGCTGGCAATGGCCCGCAATTCTTCCGCCACATCGGCATAGTGTTCGTAGCGTTGGCTTGCCGTTTTGGCATACCAATACTCGCTGTTCCACTTATCTCCTTCTATCTTATGCAGCACCGCATGCAACCAACAGGCTAATGGGTCTTGGTATTGCTGCGCCAATTCATGGGCGCCATGCCAGTCGTCGGCCATGGCTAACTGCACGGCCTTGATTAGGACTTCACGCAAAATAGGCGACCTTTTTATCTCTGGGTAATTTTTTGAGTTGCGCTTCGGCCACGCTGGCGGCCGATCGGTCTTGATACGCCAAACTGGCTAGGATTCTAAGGGGTGGATTAGCGCGGGTATACTTGGCACCCTTGCCGGCTAGGTGAGCAGCATAGCGGGCGTCCAGGTCATTGGTGATGCCAGCGTAATACGCGCCGTTCTTGCATTCCAATAGGTATAAAACCCAGCCGCCGTCCATGTTTAATAGGTGCCGGCTTGGATAAATTCCACCTTATAGCCATCCGGGTCTTCCACAACAGCAATCACGGTGGTGCCGTGCATCATGGGCCCAGCCTCACGCACCACTTTGCCACCGGCTTGGCGCACGGCCTCGCAGGCCTGGGCTGCGTCATCCACTTCCAAGGCAATGTGACCGTAGGCTTTGCCCATGTCGTAACTTTCCACGCCGTAGTTGTAAGTGAGCTCTATGACCGTGTGGTGGGCTTCATCACCGTAGCCGACAAAAGCCAGGCTGAATTTACCGTCGGGAAAGTCGTGTTGACGTAGTACTTTCATGCCTAACACTTGCGTATAAAAAGCAATGGAGCGCTCCATATTACCTACACGGAGCATGGTATGTAGCATGCGCATAATCGTATCCTATGGGTTAAGTGGCGGCTTAGTAGCCGTTAGTTGCTGGTATTTTTTGAGTAATTGCTCTTTCGTTTCCACCACCTCTGGGTTAAATGGAATGCAATCGATAGGGCAGACTTCTTGGCATTGCGGCTTGTCGTAGTGGCCGACGCATTCTGTGCACAAATTCGGGTTGATTTCGTAGATCACTTCACCCTGAAAAATGGCGCTGTTCGGGCAAGCAGGCTCGCAGACGTCGCAATTAATGCACTCATCGGTAATCATTAAAGCCAAAATCAGTTTCCTAATTTTTGCTTAATCGCGTCGTTCACGGTTTGCGACAAGAAGGCTTGCACATCGCCACCTAGCACCGCCACTTCGCGCACCAAGCTGGATGAAATAAACATGAACTGTTCCGATGGCGTTAAGAACAAGGTTTCAAATTGCGGGTAAAGCTTACGGTTCATGCCGGCCAGTTGAAATTCGTATTCAAAATCCGACGCCGCACGCAAACCGCGTATGACCATTTTCGCCCCTTGGTCTTGCACAAACTGCATAAGCAAACCACTAAAACCCACCACCTTGATATTGGCCGCGTGACTGAACACGCCTTGCGCCATGGCCACGCGTTCTTGCAAGCTGAATAAGGTGTTTTTATTGGTGCTGTCGGCCACGGCCACGATCACCTCATCGAACAAATCGGCGGCGCGGCGAACCACGTCTTCGTGGCCCAAGGTAATGGGATCAAAGGTACCGGGGTAGATTGCAATGCGATTTTTGGCCATGGTGCCACCTATTCAATTTTGGCTAATTTTAACAGATGATAAAAAACATTACCTGCTTTGCTTTGTTTGAGCACTTGCCAGCCCGCTAAAAATGCCTGACTGTCGCCCTGCTGGGCTTCATCTAAGGCAAACTCGGCTTCCACATACAGCCTGCCATCGGCATGCAAACAGGTCGCCAATTGCGGCATGACTTGCGCCAACCAAGCTTGGTTGTAGGGTGGATCGAGAAAAATGAGTTGGTATTGCTGGCTGTTTTGCGCTAAAAACTGCAAGGCATCTTGTTGCACGATGCTGGCCGCAGTGGCATTTAACATGGTTTTATTGGCCTGCAAGGCAGCGCAGGCGGCGCTTGATTTTTCCACCATGGTGACCACAGTAGCACCACGAGACAAAGCTTCGAAGCCCATCACCCCGGTGCCGGCAAACAAGTCCAAACAGCGCAAGCCGCTTAAATCTTGGCCCAACCAATTGAATAGGGTTTGTCTGACGCGCTCAGGCGTGGGCCGCAGGCCTTCTGCATCCGGAAATTTAATCAGACGACTGCGCCAAGTACCTGCGTTGATGCGTACCGTGTTGAGTTGTTTTGCTGCTGATTTTGCCACTGCCCGATTCCAGCCCCACTAAAGCGATTAGCAAGATCGCTCCTGCACGGGGCTGATATTACTGAGTATTGGGCGCGCCGACAATCACCGTGACGAAATTCTCTGGCTTTAAACGACGATTAAAGGCGTCTTTAATCTGTGCCGCAGTCACCGCGGCCACTTTGCTGTTGTACTCGTCTAGGTAATTAAGCGGCAATTTATAAAACCCGATCACCGCTAAGTAATCCAAAATTTTGCTGTTGCTGTCTATGCGCATGGGGAAGCCACCAATCACGTTGGCCTTGGCTGCTTTTAATTCGGCATCGGTCACGCCTTTGGCCAAGAAGTCTGCCAAGGTCGCCCTAACAATTTTTAAGGCCTCGTCGGCTTGCTCTTTTTTAGTTTGCAAACCGATCTGGAAGGTGCCCACTTCGGCCATGGGCATAAAGTAGCTGTAGACGCTGTAAACCAAACCGCGTTTTTCCCGCACTTCTTCCGTTAGGCGCGACACAAAGCCGCCGCCGCCCAACACATAATTACCTAAGTACAAGGGAAAGAGATCGGGGTCGCCGCGTTTAATGCCGGGGTAGCCCAATAATATGTGCGATTGCGAAGCCGGGTGGGCAATGCGTTGCGTCACTGGGGCATTGGGGTAAGTGACTTGTGCGATGGCTGGATTGGCTGGCCCTTTGGGCAAACCACTGGCCATGCTCTCGGCTATGGCCTCGGCTTGCGCACGGCTCAAATCGCCCATCATGGCAATCACGGCGCCGTTAGCGCGGTAATACTGTTGGTAAAAAGCCTGCAAGTCGGCCACGCTCAATTTGGCCACCGTGGCTATTTCACCGCTCTCATCCAAGCTGTAAGGGTGGCTACCATACAAGGCCGTCATGAAGGCTTTATTGACCATGCCCTCGGGCTGGGTAGCCGATTCTTCCAAGCCGGAAATAATGCGGGCTTTTTCTCTGGCTAAAACCGACGCCGGGAAATCCGGTTTTTGTAATATTTTACCGAACACATCCAGCGCTTGTTTTTGCTCACGCTCACTGCTTAAGGTGCGCAGTTTTAGCGCTGCCCTATCGCCATCGAATTCGCCGCCCAACACCGCGCCAATGTCTGCCAATTTGTTAGCGATCACTTCGTCGCTCATGCCAGCTGCACCCAAGGTCATCATGTAGCGTGTAATGCCTGCTAGGCCGGATTTTTCTGCCGTATCTCTAGCACTGCCCGCAGCAAAATTGATGCTTAAATCTACGATGGGCAAATCGTGGTTTTCCACGAAATACACATCGGCACCGCTGCTGGTTTGCCAGTGTTGAATGTTAACGGCCGCTTGCGCACTGAGCGCACTGATTAACAAGGCCGCACTCAGCAGCCAGCGTGTTACTGGGGTCTTTAAAGTCATGGTTTACTTACCTTCATTAATTCACGGTTGCCCTTGTCTACAGCTTTAATGCACATGCGGTTTGCCTTTAGGCTTGGCATTCGGGTCCATGGGTTGCGGGTCCAATGTGGCTATGGTTAAGTTATCCGCATTGAGGTATTGCTTGGCCACCGCTTGCACTTGCTCGGCCGTGACCGCACGCAATTTGGCTGGGTATTGGTCTAAGATTTTCCAGGAAAAGCCTATGCTCTCCACCGTGCCGATTTGCATGGCTTGGTAGAACATGGAATCGCGCTGGTAGACATCGGCGGCAATCACCGCGGCTTTCACCCTATCCAACTCTTCGGCGCTGACGCCAGACTGTTTGATTTTTTCAATTTGCTGCAGCAAGGCGGCTTCTAGCTCACGCACGGTTTTGCCTACACTGGGCGTGCCGTCTAACTCAAACAAACTTTGCCTACCGCGCGACATAATGTCGTAACCGGCGCTCACGTCCACGGCCAATTGGCTGTCACGCACCAAACTTTGATTTAAGCGCGCCGCTGGGTTGCCGCTGAGCACACCGGCCAACACTTCCAAGGCATAGGGTTGCCAATCTTTATCGGCCTCTTGCAAGGAAGGCACGTGATATCCCATCAGCAAATACGCTTGCTTGGCTGGCGCTTTTACCACCACGCGGCGTTCACCCAATTGCGAAGGCTCGACTTGCGGTTTGCGCACCGGCAATTTTTTGGCACTTAATTTACCAAAATGTTGCTTGGCCAACTTATACACCTCTTGTGCCTGCACGTCGCCCACCACCACCACGGTTGCATTGTTAGGCGCATACCAGAGTTCGTACCATTCACGCGCGTCATCAAAGCTCATGTTTTCCAGATCGTTCATGAAGCCTATGACTGGCCTTGAGTATGGGTGAGCACGGTAAACCGCACCTTGAAAAGCCTCATTCACCAAGGATTGGGGCTTATCATCGGTACGCCAACGGCGCTCTTCCATCACCACCCTAATTTCTTTGTCGAACTCTTCTTTAGTTATTTGTAAATTGGCCATGCGGTCGGCTTCCAATTCGAAAGCCAGGGCTAAATTGGATTTTTCCAATTGCTGGAAATAACAGGTGTAATCGCTGCTGGTAAAGGCATTTTCTTTACCGCCGGCAGCGGCAATCATGCGAGAGAATTGGCCGGCTTTGACTTTCTTGGTGCCCTTAAACATCATGTGTTCTAAGACGTGGGCCACACCGGTTTTACCGTTAACCTCGTCTATGCTGCCGGCCTTGTACCAAACCTGCGACACCACCACTGGCGACCTGTGGTCTTCTTGGACGATGAGCTTTAGGCCATTGTCTAATTTAAATTCTTGCACGTTGGCCGCCCAACTGCTGATAGGCAAGACCAACAATAATATCCATGCACTTTTAATTCGCACTGTGTGTTTCTCCTGTGTTGCTTTAGGGCTTTAATTTAAGCAGCCCGAATTATAACGTGGGCCTATCTTTAAACTGCCTGTTCATTTTTACTAGCGGCTTTCTGACCGCCGCTCACCTGCCTAAGTTCACGACAACTTGGACCAGTTATTTTTTTAGGCCAAGCAAGATGGTGAAGATGAAAGCCGTGCTAAAACAAGTTAAAATAGTGCCCATGTTTGATTTTTTCAAAAAGAACAAAACCCCCGATCTTGCGCAGGCCGCACCCGATAACGCTGCGCCTCAGGCGAATGCCGTGACTGAGCTTGAATTAGCCACGCAGCCCAGCGCCTCCTGGGCCGAACGCCTTAAAACCAGCTTAAGTAAAACCCGCAAACAACTTGGCAACCAATTAGCCGGTTTGTTTGGTGGCGGCAAAATTGACGCCGAGGTCTTTGAAGAATTAGAGACCATATTGCTGACTTCAGACGTGGGCGTGAACGCCACCAAGAATTTACTGAATGTCATCAAAAACCGCGTTAAAGCGCAAAATTTAGACGACACCGTGCAACTTAAAGCAGCGCTTAAAGCGGCCCTGTCGGATTTACTCACGCCCTTGCAACAACCCTTAATCACCACCGAACACCAACCCTTCGTCATCATGCTAGCCGGCGTCAACGGTGCCGGTAAAACCACCAGCATAGGCAAGCTGGCCCACGCCTTTCAAGCACAAGGTAAATCGGTGCTGATTGCCGCTGGCGACACTTTTAGAGCCGCCGCACGCGAGCAATTGCAAGTTTGGGGCGAGCGCAACAACGTACACGTGGTAGCGCAATCCAGCGGCGATGCCGCGGCGGTGATGTTTGATGCGATCAATTCGGCCATCGCCAAAAAAATTGACATCGTCTTGGCCGACACGGCCGGTCGCTTGCCCACGCAAATACATTTAATGGACGAAATTGCCAAAGTAAAACGCGTCATGGCAAAAAGCTTGCCCGGTGCGCCACACGAAGTATTGCTGGTACTAGACGCCAACACCGGCCAAAACGCCGTGTCGCAAGTTAAAGCCTTTGACGACGCCTTGGGTGTCACCGGCTTGGTTTTAAGCAAATTGGACGGCACGGCCAAGGGCGGCGTTATTGCAGCGATTGCCGAAGCACGACCCATCCCGATACGCTTTATTGGCATAGGCGAAGCGATAGACGATTTGCGTCCGTTTGTAGCCAGTGAATTCATCGATGCCATGCTCGATTAAGCCGACTTTAGCGCTATAATTCTTCCATGATTAAATTTGACCACGTCACCAAACGTTACCCCGGCAGCAACGAAGCCTTGAGCCAAGTGAGCTTTGACATCGAATCCGGCGAATTGGTGTTTGTAACCGGTCACTCGGGCGCCGGCAAAAGTACCTTGCTCAAGCTGATTGCTGCTATCGAGCGCCCCACCAGCGGCACGGTATTAATCGCAAATCAAAACATCAGCCAATTAAAAGCCGCCGCCATTCCCTATATGCGCCGCCGCTTTGGCTTGATCTTTCAAGACCACAAATTACTCTACGATCGCAATTGCTTTGAGAACGTCATCTTGCCTTTGCACATCAATGGCATCACTGGCTTGGACGCAGCCAAACGCGTGCGCGCCGCCTTGGATAAAGTCGGCTTATTGCACAAAGAAAAAGCCATGCCCATCACCTTATCTGGCGGTGAGCAACAGCGCTTAGCGATTGCGCGCGCCGTGGTCAGTCGCCCATCCATTTTGATTGCCGACGAACCCACCGGCAATTTGGACTCCAGCTACGCGGCCGACATCATGGGCATCTTCCAAGATTTTAATCAAGTGGGCGTGACGGTGATCGTCGCTACCCACGATGCACGCGGCATGTCGGCGACACAAAATCGCGTGCTGCACTTAGACCACGGTCGATTGACCGTATCCAATTCTGCTGAAAGCGTGAACGCATAATGAACTGGCTCAATCAACACCTGCAAGCGATTAAATTGGTGCTGTCGCGCATGGACAGCAACAAGCTATCGACTTTTATGATTAGCTTGGTGATTGCCGTGGCCATGGCTATCCCCGGTGTGTTTTACTTAGGCGTGGAACACTTATCCAAACTCAGCAACCACATGCAAAATGAAACCGAGATCAGCCTGTTTGTGAAACTAGACGAACCGGCCAGCACCTTAACGGCCATCGACGCCGCCTTAAAAAGCAACCCCGCCATCCAGACTTACACACTGGCCACCAAGGCGGAGGCTTGGGAAGACTTAAAAGCCAAAGCCGCATCCAGCAAAATCAACAGCGAAGTGCAAAACCTAGAACAAAACCCCCTACCGGACGCCTTTTTTATTCAGGCCAAATCAGCTGATGCGGCGGCACTGGCCACCTTAAGGGATGAGCTGCAAGCATTGCCTGGCGTGGAGCAAGCTTTATTGAATGCCGAGTGGGCAAAACGCTTGTCCAGCATATTGGCCTTGGGCACCAAAATTATCGCCTTCATTGCCGCACTGTTGGCACTGGCCTTATTAGTCATCATAGGCAACACCGTGCGCATGCAGATCCTCACGCAAAAAGACGAAATCGTGGTCAGCAAATTGATAGGGGCCACCACCAATTTTATCCGCACGCCGTTTCTCTATGCCGGCATAGTCTACGGCTTATTTGGCGGCCTGCTAGCCATGGCCATGCTGATGTTTATCGTGCAACTGTATAACCAATCGGTCGCGCAACTGTCGCAGCTATACAGCAACGACTTCAGCTTGGCCTGGTTTAACCCACCGCTTTACCTAGGCATCATCTTGTTGTCCATCTTCATCGGCTGGCTGGGTTCTTTCCTGTCTGTCAGCCGCGCCATTGCTGCCATCAAAATAGACTAACGCCTCTCTTCGCTTTGAGTGAACTATTTAGCCTCTAGCACTCTCTTATGTGGAGTGCTAAAATAGCATTAATCGGAGGACTAATTTTAAATGACCACTGCCTTATTACCCGTGTTAACTGCCAGTGATAGCCTAGAGCACTACTCTAGGGCCATCAAGGCTTACCCTATTCTGTCCGCAGAAGAGGAATACGCGCTGGCCGTCAAATTTAGAAAAGAAAACGACCTAGAAGCCGCGCGCCAATTAATTGTCTCGCACCTACGCTTGGTCGCCAGCATCGCCCGCGGCTACAACGGTTACGGCTTGCCGCAAGCGGACTTGATTCAAGAAGGCAACATCGGCCTGATGACGGCGGTAACACGCTTTGACCCAGACCGCGGTGTGCGGTTGGTGTCGTTTGCCATGCATGGGATTAAAGCCGAAATACACGAATACATCGTGCGCAATTGGCGCTTGGTTAAAATCGCCACGACCAAAGCGCAACGCAAACTATTTTTTAATCTACGCAGCATGAAGCCTGGCCATAACAGCCTGCAAAGCAGCGAAGTTGAGCACATCGCGCAGACCTTGAACGTCAAAGCGGAAGAAGTGCGCGAAATGGAAGCGCGCCTTAACGGCCATGAAATCGCCTTGGAATCCAGTGCCGAGGACGACGAAGACGGCCATTACAGCCCCATCGCCTACTTACAAGACGAGCGCTTAGAGCCACTGGCCGCCATGCAAGCCAAGCAAACCGAAGCGTTTGAAAGCAATGGCTTGAGCCATGCCTTGCAACACTTGGATGAACGCAGCCGTCGCGTGGTGGAAGCGCGCTGGTTGCAAGACGACGGCGGCAAAACCTTGCACGAACTGGCTGCCGAATTTGGTGTGTCCGCAGAGCGCATACGCCAAATCGAACAAAAAGCCATGCAGAAAATTAAAAGCACCATGCTGGCTTACCAAGCCTAAACTAGGCTAATTTAAAAAAGGCTGCGCCACGCAGCCTTTTTTATTGGCGATGCGCCGCGTCTTAAGCAATCTAAGCCTAGCCTATTGATGTCGCTGCCATGCCGTTCTGTTATCATCTTATTTTACAAACAATAGACCCGCGCATGAGCAAGCCTAGCCCTAGACCGACCGACATAAAACTCCACCAAGCCTCGCGTTTATTGGAAATAAAATTCGATGACCAGACCGAGTGCATGTTGTCTTGCGAATTTCTACGCGTCCACTCGCCCTCCGCTGAAGTCAAGGGCCACGGTCCTGGCCAAGAAGTAATGCAAACCGGTAAAGAACAAGTCAACATCAGCCAGATCGAAGCGGTAGGCAATTACGCGGTCAAACTGGTGTTCAGCGACGGCCACGATACCGGCTTGTATTCATGGGATTACTTATACGAACTGGCGCGCAACTACGAAGCCTTGTGGTTGGAATACTTGGGTAAACTAAGTGCCGCTGGCTTGAGTCGAAGCGAATAAGCAAGGGACACATGTCAAACGAACAATCCACCCATTTTGGTTTTAAAACCGTGGCCGAAGGCGAAAAAGCCAAGAAAGTCGGCGAGGTTTTCCATTCCGTCGCCAGCAAATACGACTTGATGAACGACGTCATGTCGGCCGGCCTGCACCGCACCTGGAAACGCTTTGCCGTGGAAATCAGCGGCGTTAAAGCCGGCGACACGGTGTTAGACATTGCCGGTGGCAGCGGCGATTTATCCAAACTGTTTGCGCAAAAAGTTGGGCCAAACGGCCGCGTTATCTTAACCGACATCAACGCCTCCATGCTCAGCGTCGGCCGTGACCGCATGTTGGACGCCGGCCTAAATGTCCCGACTTTGCAATGCGACGCAGAAAAATTACCCTTCCCCGATGGCCATTTTGATTGCGTCATCGTCGCCTTTGGCTTACGCAACATGACGCACAAAGACCAGGCCTTGGCGGAAATGCAACGCGTGCTCAAAGTCGGTGGCCGCCTCTTGGTATTGGAATTCTCTAAAGTGTGGCAACCCTTGAGCAAGCTTTACGATGCCTACTCCTTTAAGTTACTGCCCATCATGGGTAAATTGTTTGCTAAAGATGCCGACAGCTACCAATACTTGGCCGAGTCCATACGCATGCACCCCGATCAAGAAACGCTGAAGAAAATGATGGAACAAGCAGGACTGGCTAAGGTGGATTACTACAACCTAGCAGCCGGCGTGGTGGCCTTACACAAAGGCTACAAAATCTAATGGTGCGCATCCTATGTTAACCGGCTTGTCTACCCGCCTACTGCAACACCTGATTGCGCAAAACAGCTGGGCTTGCCCGCTGCTGCAGCCGCACGCTGGCAAGTGCGTTGCGTTCAAGCTGGGCTTTTTTAGCCGCAGCCTGACTATTTTAGAGGACGGTTCATTGGCCATGGCCGGCGACAGCCATGTGGCCGACGCCAGCGTCAGCCTAACACCAAGCCTAGCCTTACGTTTATTATCTGGCGACGAAGCAGCCAAACGACAAGTGAGCATCAGTGGCGACACGCACCTGGCAGCGGAATTAGCCAAAGTACTCGCTGCCATGCGCTGGGATTTTGAGGACGACGCCAGCAAATTGGTCGGCGACGTGGCCGCGCACAAGATAGGCCAAACTTTACGCGGCATCGCCGCCACCGGCAAAGAAACCGGCAGCAATTTAGCTGCCATGCTCAGCGAATACTGGCAAGAAGAGATGCCCTTGATAGCCAAAAAACGGCAAGTCGAAGCCTTCAATAGCGACGTCGATACCTTGCGTGCCGACCTCGCTCGCTTTGAAAAAAAATTCGCCAAACTGCAACAACAACTTAATGAGCATGCTGCTACTAAAGGCAGCCAAGCCTAATATGCGTTTATTCCGCCTGATATACATCGTCTACATTGCCTTGCGCTTCGGCTTGGATGAATTCGCCTTAAGCAACAGCAAGCTCAAACCCCTGCAAACGTTTATTAATCTGCTGTTTTTCTGGCGCAACAAAAGCACGCCACGTGCAGTCAGGTTACGTTTAGCCTTAGAAGCCTTGGGGCCCATTTTTGTAAAATTTGGCCAAATGCTGTCTACCCGTCGTGATCTCATCCCCTTAGACATTGCCGACGAATTAGCCAAACTGCAAGACCAAGTGCCGCCTTTTGCCTACGCGGACGTAGAGAAAATTGTCTTGGCCGCTTACCAATTGCCGCTCAATCAAGTGTTCGCCAGCTTCAACGAAACCGCCGTGGCCAGCGCCTCGGTAGCACAAGTGCACTTTGCCGAATTAGTCGATGGCACGCCGGTCGCGGTCAAAGTATTGCGCCCCGGCATCGCCCAAGTCATCCACCACGACCTGACCTTATTGGACACCGCCGCCTGGTTGCTGCAAGCGCTATCATCAGAAGTCAAACGTTTAAAACCGCGTGAAGTGGTGGCGGAATTTGCCGAGCACACCGAGAGCGAGCTAGACCTCACCTTAGAAGCAGCCAACTGCACGCGCTTGGCCGGCAACTTCCCCGACAGAAAATTACTGGTGCCTGACGTGCACTGGGATTGGTGCCGCCAACAAGTCATGGTCATGCAGCGCATGCACGGCACCCCGATTAGCAAAATCGATTTGCTGCGTGAACAGGGCATAGACATCAGCCAACTCGCGCACGACGGCGTGGAGATTTTCTTTACCCAAGTATTCCGCGACGGCTTTTTTCACGCCGACATGCACCCAGGCAACATCTTGGTGGTCAACAGCGGCCCGGACAAGGGCAAGTACATCGCCTTGGATTTTGGCATCATGGGCACGCTGACCGATAAAGACAAATACTACCTAGCGCGTAATTTTTTAGCCTTCTTTAACCGCGATTACCGCGATGTCGCTGTGGCGCACATTGAATCCGGTTGGGTGCCCAAAGACACCAATGTCGAGGCGCTGGAAACAGCAGTCAGGGCCATCTGCGAACCAATATTTAACAAGCCCTTGAAAGACATTTCCTTTGGCCGCACGCTATTAAGCTTGTTTCAAATGTCGCGTAAATTTGGCGTGGTGATACAACCGCAATTGGTCATGTTGCAAAAAACCTTGCTCAACATAGAAGGCTTGGGACGCGACTTGGACCCCGACATCGACTTGTGGCAAAGCGCTAAACCGTTCTTGAAACGCTGGATGAGTGAGCAAATCGGCTGGCGCAGCATCGCGAAAAAACTTCGCAAAGAATTGCCCTTTATCGCCAAAACGCTGCCTGAAATGCCGCGTCTGGTGCACGCTTTCTTAGCGCAACAAACCGAAGCCGAACAAGACGCGCCCATGCGCGCTCAGCTAACGCAATTGATTGCGGCGCAGCAACAGCAAGCGCGTTGGCAGAAACGCCTGTTCCTAGGTGTGGCGGTGCTGGCGAGCTTAGAAGTGCTCATGCTATTGAGTGCTTTTTGGCCCCTGTCTAACTAAGACAGGGCTAACTAAGGCTGTGCTAATAAGACCCTAGCTTTTGACGCGGGCTTTTTGGCAATGCGCACAGAAAAAGGTCGAGCGTTGACCCAAGCGCATGGTTTTAATCGGATGCCCACACACCAAGCACGGCTCATCGGTGCGGGCATAGACAAAGTAACTTTGTTGAAAATAACCCGGCAGGCCGTTGGTGCCAAAAAAATCCCGCAAGCTACTGCCACCGGCATTAAGCGCCTCGTTCAAAGTCAGCTTAATTTCCGCTACCAGTTTTTCGCATTGCTTAAGGCTTAATTGATTGGCCGGCGTTTCCGGGTGGATGCGGCTACGAAACAGCGATTCGGAAGCGTAGATATTGCCAACCCCCACCACCACGTGGCCATCCATGATGGCGTTTTTAATTGCCAGGCTTTTATTGGCTAAGGCCTGCCGCAAGTACTTGGCATGAAATCCGTCTTCCAAGGGTTCCGGGCCTAGGCTGGCCAACAAGGGGTGGTCGGCCTCGGCGCCGTCCAACCACAATACCGCACCAAAGCGACGCGGGTCGCGTAAGCGCAGCACTTGGCCACCGGCAAACACCACGTCAAAGTGATCGTGCTTTTCTGCTGGGTAGGCGTCGTCCAACAATTGAATGCGGCCGGACATGCCTAAGTGCAAAAGCAATATGCCGGCACCGGTCTCACCAGAAAAATCGCACAACAAGTATTTAGCACGGCGGCGCAAGCCATTGAGGGTCATGGCCGGGAGGGTTTGTGGTAAATGGTTAGGGATAGGCCAGCGTAAGCGTGGGTGACGTATGGTGACCGAGCTAACCACGTGACCGACTAGAGGCAAAAGCCCACGTCGTGTGGTTTCTACCTCTGGTAACTCAGGCATGGCCTTATTTGCTAGGGATGTTCAGCGGCGGATTAAGCATGCTAAAGCCGATATCCGACGGGAAATGGTAGATTAGCCCTTCGTCCGGTCTAGCCAATAGCAAGTCAGGCGATTCTTGTATTTTGTCAAAATGCACTTTGCTGCCATCGGCCATTTTGATTTCAAAAGACGGGTAAGTCAGTTTGCGATCCGGGGTGTACATTTCCACCGACTTGGCTGGGTTATGCAACCAAGAAAAATCCAACCACTCGTTTAATTCATTTTGCTGAGGCTTGGCCGCGGCAATCGAGGCTTTCCATTTCCCGTCCACGATATCAACTTTAAGGTTGGCATCTTGCCATTGCTCCAAACGCCCAAATTCAAAACCCACTACTTTTTCGGTAGGCTTCAATGGCGCTTTGTCGATTAACTCTATCAACTGGGTAGCCGCTGCCTCGGCATAACCATTGGACACCAAATACACGTTGTTACGGTGAGCCACGTATTGCTCTTCGGTCACCGGGTTGTGCGTGCCGAAAGTGAATTCTTCCAAATCGCCTTCTTTACGCACCAGTTTCAATTTCAACTCTGGGTTAGTTAGGCCGAATTTTCCCATGTCACCGCCACTGATTTTATCGCTGGACTGCGCGGCAATAATGGACAAAATACGTTGCACCGACGCTTGATCGGCGCGCATATTAACCGGTGCAGTAATGCGCCAGTAGCCGTCCACTTTAGCAAAGGTTACCGGTGCCTGCGTTGGAAACTCCACGCGTATGGCATTGAATTCTGCCAACTTGTAGGTCGACAAGTCGTGCATGGTCGATTGCTCGGCATCGGCCTTAGGGCGCAGGTATAAAAAGGCCACTAAGCCTGCTACCACTGCCAATAAAATTAAATTCACTAACCAACGTTTTTTCATGTATGCCTTACATAATGATTATCGCGGCGAGGGCGCCGCTCCTACCGACTACCGACCGCCCTTAAGCCTTCCTGCGTTTCCACCAGAAATAAAAGCCCGCTATCATCATGGCCAACGGAAGGAAATACTGGAAGCCATGGAACACCGTCCAAGCCACCAAGCGACCGCTATCGGAGTCTGGAATGGTGACGTTGATGTCTTTCAAAGGCATAGGCTGTATGGTGATAAGCTGATCGTCCCCGGCCAACCAGTTGACGATGTTCACGCCTAAATCCAAATTACCGCCGTTGGTAATAAAGGTATTGGATAAGAAGTTAGCATTACCCATCACCACCACGCGCTGGCCTTTTTTACCGTAGATACGCTCTAAAGCCACACCAATATTGATCGGGCCGCGTTTATCGGTTTTTTCATTGAATTCCGGTTTGGCGTCCTTGGCTAATTTACCCGCCATCAACCAACCGTTAGGTGCCACTTCCACTAAACTGCTTACCTTCCAACCGTTCTCGTCGGTACCTATGGCCGTCACTTGGTGGGCCTCAGGGAACAAGGTGCGCAGCATGAAGTTTTTGGTAATGGCGTGCTCACCGTACAGGCTAGCAAACGACACGCGGGCATCCGCACCGTATTGGGCTGATGCCATGTCCAAAGCAATGCCAGGCGACACCGTCATGCCCAAGTAATCGGCCACGGATTCCAAACCACGTAAATTATTGTCGTCCACCAACCATAGTAAATTGCCGCCACGCTCTAAGTAGGCTTTGATTTTTTTCGCTTCCACATCGCTGACGTTCACTTGCGGGCTGGCAATTACCAACATGGCACCATTGCTAGGTACCGCTTGCGCCACGGTTAAATCTGGGTTGGCAAACTTGAAGCCTTTTTTCTCTAACTGCTTACCGAACTCACCGATGTCGTGGTTTTTAACACCCAACAAATTGCGCTCGCCGTGACCGTCTAAATACATCACCGCTTGCTGATTGGTACGGGATAAACGCACCAACAAATTGGTCATTTCTTGCTCGGCAATCGGCGGAATAATGTGCTCAGAACGTTTGTTGTATTCCACCACCACTTCGCCGTCTTCTTTGACGCCGGCATCTTGGGCCAATTTAGGCTCGATGGATGGGTTGATGAATTTCAAATTCACGTTCTTTTTTTCGCGTTGGTAGCGAGCAATAAAATCGATCATGCCCTTACGGAAATTGTCGCCGCCCGAGGCGTCATCTTTGGTAGCAAACACGGTAATGTTAATCGGCTCTTTCATTTGCTTGAGCACGTTAACACTGCCTTGCGTCAAGATATTGCGGTTCGCTTGCGTGATGTCTTTTGCCACGTGATATTGGCTGGCCAGATAGCCCAGCAACACCACCAGCATTAAAAACAGCACCACAAAGAAACTGTTTTGCACTAAAAGTTGAAAACGCAATTTACGATTAATATTCATTTCATCCGACCTAAAATTTCACTGCAACAAACACGATAAAAAACTTAACCACGCAAGCGATCTGCATCCAAGCGACGCACGGTTAAGGTTAAAAAGCTGGCAATAAACAACGCAAAGTAAGCAATGTCTGCGGTATCAATCAAGCCACCGGCAAACGATTGGAAGTGACGCGTCAAGGACAAGCTGGCCAAGGTGTTACTTGGGTCACCGGCAAAAAAGCGGTCTAAAAACATCAAGGCAAACAGCGCGATAAAGGTCAAGATGGCCGCCACCACAGGCTGTTGCGTGATGCTAGAAAAATACAAACCAAGCGCAGAAAAGCTTGCCACCATGAGCAATAAACCAATCGAGTTGGCCACGATGAAACCAAAATCGATGTCCGCCCAAATATTCAAGGTAGACAACATGACGCCGATGTACACCACCAAGATACTCAAGAAAGCCACCAAGCCTAAAAATTTACCCAAGACGATTTCAGTCAAGGACAAAGGCGCACTGAATAGAAACGGTAAGGTTTGGCTGCGGCGTTCTTCAGACACCAAACGCATGGACAACAAGGGCACGGCAAACAACACCATAAAGGACGCAAAGCCATAGACATTTTGCCCCACAAACTGCGTCACCCCAGTGCGCTCGGCCGGGCGCATGGCGCCTGACATGACGGCAAAGTAATCGTTAACGCCGTTTAGGTAATAAGTCCCAAATGAGAACATCAACAAGGCCAAAATCACCCAGCCCATGGGCGAGGCAAACATACTTTTTAATTCTTTTCTTGCTACATTAATAATCATGATGATTCCTTAAGCCGCCTCTTGTTCTTGGTAAGTCAGCTGCACAAACACGTCTTCCAAACTGGTTTGGTCTGGGCCAATTTGATACAAGCCCCAACCCTTGGCCACCGCCGCTTGCACAATGGCCTCGGCCGGAGTGGCCCCGTCGGCAAACCGCACGCGCACTAATTGATCGGATACGCTTTCGGCCTCTTCGACGCCGGCAATTTTTAACAGTTCAGCCGCTTTTGGTGGCTTGTTCATGGCGATCAACAACTTGTTGCCTATGCGTTGTTTTTTCAAGACATCGATGGCGCCGTTAAAGACCAATTTGCCTTTATCGATAATCTGCACGTGATCGCAGACCATTTCCACTTCCGGCAAGATGTGCGTGGAAATAATCACGCTGCGCTCGCTGCCGACTTCGCGGATTAAGGCGCGGATGTCGCGAATTTGGATGGGATCCAAGCCAACGGTAGGCTCGTCCAAAATCACCACCATGGGGTTATGAATGATGGCTTGGGCAATGCCCACGCGTTGTTGGTAACCGTTGGATAAGTTTTCGATTAAGCGTTTGCTCATGTGGCCTAAACCACAACGCTCTTTAGCCAGCTCAACGGCTTTTTTGATGTGCGCGCCACTGACGCGATGCAACCTGGCGGCGATGGTTAAGTACTCGTCCACCGTCAACTCTTTATATAAGGGGCGCATTTCTGGCAAATAGCCGATCAAGGCCTTGGCTTCTTTGGGATTTTCCATCATGTCGATGCCGCAGATTTTGACGCTGCCGTTACTGGGCGCCAAATTGCCGGTCAACATTTTCATGGTGGTGGACTTACCTGCCCCATTGGGACCGAGAAAACCCAGCACTTGGCCTTTGCTTAAATTAAAACTGACATTGCTGACGGCTTCTCTGCCGCCATAAAGGCGCGTAAGACCAATGGCCTCTACTGTAAAATCATTCATAGTCACTCAATTCAAAAAACGCATTACAAAAATAATGATGGTCAACCGTTGCCAAGCAGTGCTGGCGTATTCTTCAGGGAGCATAACAGAAAATTTCTGGCGCAATGTCTAACCCACGCGTAATTATGTGGGAACTTGCGCTAACTGTCACGCACTAAGAAATGCCGTTTATAATGAAGCTTAATTTAATGGTCATGACTATTAGCCTTTGGCCTCTTAGACTTAGCCACTAAACCAGCTCGACGATTTTTAACCTTACAGTGCCACTCCTAACTTATGCGCCCAACTAAACATGCAAACACCGCCATCGCCCAAACCCGTCTATGGTTAACCCGCGGCTTAATAGCGAGCACCCTAGCCCTAAGCGCATGCGCTAGCAACGGTGGCTACCACAGCCAACCTGGCCAAGCCAAGACTAACCCGGAAAGCGCCGTTACGGCGGAATTCGTCTACCGCTACTTGATTGCGGAAGTGGCTGGCCAGCGTGGCGACTTGGCCACCTCGGGCACAATATTTTACGAATTGGCCAAGACCACGCGCAACCCAGGCTTGGCTGAACGCGCCGCCAAAGTGTCGGCTTACGGTAACGTAGGTCAACTGACCATGCCCGCCGTCAAATTGTGGGCCGAATTGGACCCAAGCTCCAATGAAGCGCAACAAGCCATGACAGAAATGTTAGTTGGCTCAGGCAAACTAAAAGAAGCACAGCCGTTTTTAGCGCAACTGTTTGTGAAAGAAGAAACCCGCGCCGGTGGCTTTTTATATTTAAGCACCTTGCTTAGCCGCAACCCAGACAAAGCCGCGGTATT
>SXLB01000028.1 GCA_005777825.1 Methylotenera sp.
GCGTAATAGTTATACACAGTCGGCTCTTCCACCAAGTCTTTTTCGTCTATCTCGCCGCCGGTTTTAGCTGCTTGCTTGATTAAATCGAATTTGGCGCTACCGGTTTTGGCAGAGCCGTATTTACGGTAAACCAATACCGTGTCGGCTTTGATGCTTTTACCAAATTGCAAGGCACCGTCCACGGGGGCGTCGTTGCCGGAAAAGCCGGTGGAACCCATCATGTCGTATCCGTCTTCCAGCATGCTGATGTTGTCATCCTCTTTATGGTTGCTTAAAAGCATTTTGGTATCCGGTTGCGCACTTAAGGATTTGAGCTGACTGGTGTTTTGCGCTTTGTAATTTTTTGCATAAGGATTGGCTTCGGCCGCCATAAGCTGACTGCAAAGCAACAATGTGCCGGCACTTAATAGCGCAAACAGAATGAATGTTTGCTTGGTGAATAATGACGGCTTAGCCGCGGCTGTGCTCACTGATTGAGAGTCTGGGGTGCGCATGAAAAAGTCCTTTAATGTTGGTAATGGTATGATTAAACCTTAATGCTCAACTACTGACAAACAGATGACAAAAGAATTCATTAAAATTGGTTTAGTTTCTATTAGTGACCGTGCCAGCCAGGGCGTGTACCCGGATTTAGGCCTGCCGTCCTTGCAAGCCTGGCTGGAATCGGCCGTCACCAGCCCGCTTAGTTTCGTGCAACGCCTAATCGCCGATGAGCAAGCAGAGATTGAAGCCACCTTAAGCCAATTGGTCGATGAAGAAAACTGCCATTTGATTTTAACCACAGGCGGCACCGGCCCCGCCCTTCGTGACGTCACCCCAGAAGCCACCTTGGCCGTGGCCGATAAGGTCATGCCCGGCTGTGGTGAGCAAATGCGTCAAATCAGCCTGCACTTTGTGCCCACGGCCATTCTGTCCAGGCAGGTGGCGGTGATACGCAAGCAATGCCTCATTATTAACTTACCCGGCCAACCGAAAGCCATCGCGCAAACCTTAGCAGGCTTAAAAGACGAGCAAGGCAAGCAAACCGTGCACGGTATATTTGCCGCCGTGCCCTATTGCCTAGACTTAATCGGCGCGCCCTACATGACCACCAACAAAGGCGTCGTGACGGCGTTTCGCCCCAAATCAGCCAGCAAGGTGTCCTAGTGTCCGAGTTCGATGTCATCCGCCAATACTTCACCCGCGCGCCAAAACACAGCGAACTGGGCGTGGGCGACGATGCCGCACTGATTAGGCTTGGCGCCAACATGGAGTTGGCCATCTCGGCCGACATGCTGGTGGCCGGCACGCATTTTTTTGCCGACGCCGACCCCTACCAATTAGGCTGGAAAGCCCTAGCGGTTAATTTGTCGGACATGGCGGCCATGGGCGCCCAGCCTAAATGGGCTACCTTGGCCATCGCCTTGCCTAATATTGATCACGCTTGGCTAGGCGAATTTTCGCGTGGCCTGTTTGCCTGCGCGGACACATTTGGCGTGGATCTAATCGGTGGCGACACCACGCGCGGGCCACTCACCATCAGCATACAAATCATGGGTGAAGTGCCGACTGGACTAGCCTTAAAACGCAGCGGCGCGCAATTGCACGATGAAATATGGGTGTCCGGCCCCTTAGGCTTAGCCGCTTTGGCGCTGGCGCACTTGCAAGGCAATCTTAGCCTCAGCCCCGGCGATTTCAAACGCTGCAGCGCCGCCTTACACAGCCCACAACCGCGTGTGGCATTGGGCTATGGTTTGCGCTCCTTAACCCATAGCGCCATCGACATCTCAGACGGTTTGCTAGCCGATTTGAGCCACATTTTGCAGGCTTCCCATCTGGGCGCCACCCTGCACTTATCACAATGGCCGCACGCTTGCCATTGGCCAGAAGCCGCCGGGCTAGACTCGTCTGGCCAAGCCAAACTGCTATTAAGCGGCGGCGACGATTACGAACTGTGCTTTACTGCACCCAAAGCATCGCGCGATGCGCTGCTGCAATTAGGCAAAAAATTAGACCTGGATTTATGCTGCCTAGGGGAAATTACCCAAGACCCAAGCTTGGTCGTGCACGGCGTAGATAAGGCCATTTTAGACATCAAGGAGCTTGGCTTTGACCACTTCAAATAAACCCAGCGTGAGCTTGCTCTTGCAGCACCCGGCGCACTTTTTTGCTTTAGGCCTAGGCAGCGGCTTGGCCGCCAAAGCGCCAGGTACCTTTGGCAGCTTGGTCGGCTTGCCATTTTTCTGGCTGATTGCCACTTACGCTTTGAGCACGCAATTATTCATCATCGCCGTCCTATTCTTGCTCGGCATCTATTTCTGCCAAGTCACCGGTGACGCCCTGGGTGTGCCTGATCACGGCAGCATTGTTTGGGATGAAATTGTCGCCATGATGTTGGTGTTAACCGTCACGCCCAATGAATGGCAGTGGACGCTAACGGCCTTTTTGCTGTTTCGCTTATTCGACATATGGAAACCCTATCCAATACGCCAATTGGATAAGCGATTTAAAAATGGCTTAGGCGTGATGTTGGATGATTTATTGGCCGCCGGCTACGCCATGCTGAGCGTGCAAGTATTAATGCAGATTAGCCATGTCAGCGCCTGAGGACTTAAGCCAACTGGCCGAGCAACTCGGCAGCTTACTACTGGCCCGCGGCTTAAGCTTAAGCTTGGCTGAATCTTGCACCGGTGGCCTGGGCGCGGAAATCATCACGCGCGTGGCCGGCAGCTCGGCCTGGTTTGATTGCGCGGTCGTCAGTTACAGCAATGCCAGCAAAGCAAACCTGCTCAAAGTAGCCAGCGACACCTTGGATAGCTTTGGCGCGGTCAGCGAACAAACCGCCGTGGAAATGGCCAGCGGCGTGATGGCCATAAGTGGCAGCCAATTAAGCGCTGCCGTCACCGGCATTGCCGGCCCCGGTGGTGGCTCACCAGCCAAACCGGTGGGCACGGTTTGCTTTGCTTGGTTAGGGAAAAATCAAGCCCCGCGCAGCACGACTGCGCACTTTAAAGGCAACCGCCAAGAAATTCGCCAGCAATCGGCAAAAACCCTAATTGAAGGGCTGATTGCACTTACCTTAAGCCTTGATTTATGAAATAATTACAGGCTGTTAAACGCAATCAAAACCGCATAAAACTCAGAGGCAAAACACCATGGATGACAACAAAAGCAAAGCACTTGCCGCCGCATTAGCGCAGATTGAAAAGCATTTCGGCAAAGGGTCCATCATGCGTATGGGTGATGGCAGCATAGGCGAAGACGTCCAATCGGTGTCCACCGGTTCATTAGGCCTGGATATTGCCTTAGGCATAGGCGGTTTACCGCGCGGCCGTGTGGTGGAAATTTACGGTCCGGAGTCCTCTGGTAAAACTACGCTAACGCTATCGGTGATTGCGCAAATGCAAAAAATGGGTGGCACGGCCGCCTTTATCGATGCCGAGCATGCCTTGGATCCGCAATACGCCGCCAAATTAGGCGTCAACGTGCCGGATTTACTGATCTCGCAACCGGATACCGGCGAACAAGCCTTGGAGATAGTCGACATGCTGGTGCGCTCAGGCTCAGTCGACATCGTGGTGGTGGACTCGGTCGCCGCCCTAACGCCACGCGCGGAAATTGAAGGTGAAATGGGTGACTCGCACATGGGCTTGCAAGCCCGCTTGATGAGCCAAGCCTTACGTAAACTAACCGGCAACATCAAACGCACCAACAACAGTCGCACCAGCAGCGCCAACAGGCGAAGAGAGGGAGGCAACAACAGCAACATCTGCAGGGCCTCCTCAGCCTCCGCGGGCGGCTCCGTGGGCAGCCGCGAGAGCC
>SXLB01000029.1 GCA_005777825.1 Methylotenera sp.
AATGCCCAGCACCCTATTTTAGGCGCAGCCGATTATAAACTGGTCCACCATGCCAGCAACGGCCGCAGCGTCTACAGCTTTTGCATGTGCCCAGGCGGCACAGTCGTGGCCTCGGCCTCGGAAGCCGGCTGCGTGGTGACCAATGGCATGAGCCAGTATTCGCGTAATGAACGCAACGCCAACGCCGGCATAGTAGTGGGCATCACGCCAGAAGTGGATTTCCCCGGCCACCCACTAGCCGGTATCGCCTTTCAACGGCACTGGGAGCACCAGGCTTTTCTATTGGGCGGCAGCACCTACCAAGCACCGGGGCAGTTAATAGGCGATTTCCTAGCCAATCAAGCCTCGACCGAATTTGGTCAAGTCATGCCCTCTTACACCCCCAGCGTGCGCTTGGGCAATTTAGACACGGCCTTACCGGAATTTGTCATCAGCGCCATACGCGAAGCCATCCCGCAATTTGCCAAACAAATTAAAGGCTTTGATCTGGCCGATGGTGTTTTGACTGGCGTAGAAACACGCACCTCCTCGCCTATACGCATCAAGCGCGATGAGGAAAGTTTGCAAAGCATCAACACGCAAGGCTTATACCCCACTGGGGAAGGCGCTGGTTACGCTGGCGGAATTTTATCGGCCGGGGTGGATGGCATACGCATCGCCGAGGCGGTGGCATTGAGCATGAGCAGCTAAAGCAAATGCTATGCACGGCTGCCATGGGTGTATGATGGTTTGACTAGCCTAGCTAGTGCATTTAACCCCCTCTTTATTAAAGGATAAGCATCATGAAAACCAATGTTGGCGGTATCGAAAAAATTATACGCATAGTGGTGGGCATTGCTTTGATCACTTGGGTAACCGCATTTGCTGGCCCAGTGTGGGCATGGATAGGCATCGCCCCTTTGTTAACTGGCTTGTTCAGCTATTGCCCGGCTTATGCCTTATTTGGCTGCAAAAGCGGCTGCTGTAAAAAATAGATCGTAAATGTTCGTAAATAAATAAGGCGATAGCATGGCTATCGCCTTAATTATTTCTGGATGCGGATTATTGCCGTATTAAATAATCAAACGCCCCCAATGAGGCTTTGGCGCCCTCGCCCATAGCAATGATAATTTGCTTATAAGGCACGGTGGTCACGTCGCCTGCAGCAAACACCCCGGCCAGTGAAGTTTGACCGTGTGCGTTCACTTCCACCTCATTAAATTTACTCAATGCCATGCCGCTGCTTTTTAGCCAATCGGTGTTAGGCAACAAACCTATTTGCACAAACACCCCTGCCAATGTGACGGTTTTCAAGGTGTCACTGACCCGGTCACGGTAAATCAAACCGTTGACCTTTTCATCTTCACCGGTGATTTCCCTGGTTTCGGCATTCACTATCACCGTGACATTGCTCAAGCTGTGCAATTTATCCTGCAAAATCGCATCGGCAGTCAACTTGTCACCGAATTGCAATAAAGTAACGTGACTCACGAAGCCCGCCAAATCAATGGCCGCTTCCACCCCCGAGTTACCCCCACCTATCACCGCCACGTGCTTACCTTTAAACAAGGGGCCGTCGCACTGCGGGCAATAGGCCACGCCCTTGCCACGGTAAGCTTGTTCACCAGGAATGTTAAGCTCTTTCCAACGCGCACCGGTCGCGACAATGACCGCTTTACTGGACAGGCTGGCGCCGTTTTCCAAGGTCACCTCTATCAAACCAGCGGCACCGGCTTTAGGCGCAGTTAAAGATTGCGCACGCTGTAAATTCATCACATCGATGTCGTACGTTTTAACGTGCTCTTCAAGCGCCGCGACCAATTTTGGCCCCTCGGTTTCTTTAACCGAAATGAAGTTTTCTATGGCCATGGTATCCATCACTTGGCCACCAAAACGCTCGGCGACAATACCGGTGCGTATGCCTTTACGGGCCGCATAAATAGCCGCCGCGGCACCGGCTGGGCCACCGCCCACGATCAACACATCATACGGCGCTTTGGCTGCTAGCTTTTTAGCTTCGCGCGCTTCTGCCCCTTGGTCTAATTTAGGCAAGATTTCATCCACGCCCATGCGGCCTGCGCCAAACTCGACGCCGTTTAAGAATATGGTCGGCACGGCCATGATTTTGCGCTCGTTCACTTCGGCTTGGTACAAGGCGCCGTCCACCATAACATGACTGATATTCGGGTTGATTACGGCCATCAAATTCAAGGCCTGCACCACTTCTGGGCAATTGTGGCAACTTAATGAGATGAAGGTTTCAAAAGCAAACTGCCCGTCTAATGCGGCAATTTGCGCAATTTTTTCCGCCTCTAATTTCAGCGGGTGACCGCCAACATGCAGCAAGGCCAAGACCAAGGAAGTGAATTCATGGCCCATGGGGATGCCCGCAAAACGAATGCCCACTGCCTGCGCCGCGTCTTTATGCGCCGCACCCCGATTGACTGAAAAAGACGGCTTACGAACATGCTCATCAAAGCGTAAGCTGATCTTGTCAGACATGCCGGCTAGCTCTTCCAATAAAGCCAACATTTCTTTTGCGCCTGCGCTGTCGTCTAATGATGCCACCAAGTCGACTGGCTCTTTGAGCATCTGCAAATAGGTTTGTAATTGGGTTTTAATTTGGGTATCTAAGGCCATGGTTGCTCTCGTTTTATTAATTTTTTTGTTAAAAAAAGCCTTATCTTTTGGATAAAGCTGTGGTTTTTAATGGTGCCCCTCGCTTGTGGCTTTGGGGCACCCATCCATTTAAATGGCTAAATCTAGATTTTGCCTACTAAATCAAGTGATGGCGCCAATGTTTCGCTGCCTGGTGCCCATGATGCTGGGCACACTTCTCCTGGATGGCTGGCCACGTATTGCGCGGCTTGCGCTTTACGGATTAGATCGGCAGCAGAACGACCTATGCCTAGATCGTTCACTTCCATGGCTTTAATCACGCCTTCTGGGTTGATTAAGAAAGTACCGCGTAATGCCAAACCCTCTTCTTCTATCATCACTTCAAAGTTGCGTGTGATGGTACCGGTTGGATCACCTATCATAGGGTATTGAATTTTTTTGATGGTGTCAGACGCATCGTGCCAAGCTTTGTGGGTGAAGTGCGTGTCGGTTGAAACCGCGTAAATTTCCACACCCATTTTTTGGAATGTGGCGTAGTTATCAGCCAAATCGCCCAATTCAGTTGGGCAAACAAAAGTGAAATCCGCTGGGTAAAACACCACCGCAGACCATTTTCCTTTTAGGCTGGCTTCAGTGACTTCAACAAATTTACCGTTATGGTAAGCCTGTGCTTTGAATGGTTTAATGGCCGTATTAACTAATGACATAATAATTTTCCTTTTTAAAATGGGTTAAACACTAAAAAACGTAATGCAATTTGATTGCGTGGGATGAATTATATAGCGCTTTAACAATAAATCTAATACATCATTCAAATGATATCGATAAATTAAATTTATTAATTTGCCGGTTCAAGGGCAGAACTTACGCTGCGCAGCTTACTTTTTCTTCGCCTCACCTTGCATGCGACGCAGTTCTTTTAAGCGGGCTTCCACAATCGAGGCCTGATAAAAATCGCCATCCTGGGCTTTGCTGGCAATGTCCATTTGCTCAATCGCACGCGCCAAATCGTATTGTCTAAAATACGCCTCGCCCTGCGCTTGATGACTGAGTAAATTTTTATTTTGCATGGCGTATGCCTTGGCCAACAACTCATACATATAGGCATCGTAAGGATAGAGGCCTTGTTTTTCTTTGATGAGCTTAATCGCCGGCTCGGGCTGCTTGATAGCTAAAAAATGCTCGGTGTAACCATAGATCAAGGCACAGTTATCTGGATACAATTTCAATGCTGCTGCATACTGGCTGGCCGCCGCTTTTGGGTTGTTGTTGGCTACCTGCCAGCGCGCACTTAAATTTTCTATCATGGCATGCGGCGCGGCATGTTTCTTTAGCCATAAAATTTCTTGTTCCGCCTTGGCCAAATAGTCTTTTTGCGTGCCTTTGCGCATGTAGGCCACGGCCAAACCATAATGCTCGACCGCTTCATTGCTGTAGCGGCGCTCGCGTATGTTTTGCTCAAACACCGCCATCATGGTTTCCGGCACCTCTTTATTGGCCAGCAATTTGGCCCGAACCAACTGAAAATCCAAGCTGTTTGGCACTTGCCGGTATGGCATCAATGCCACGCGGTTGTCGACATCGGCAATACGATCACTGGTTAAAGGGTGGGTGCGCAAAAAGCTAGGCGCACCGCCTTCGGCAAAACGCGTCCCGCGTTGCAAGGTGCTAAAAAATGCCGCCATGGCGTGCACATCAAAGCCGCCGCTGTCCAATATTTGCAGGCCGATGCGGTCGGCTTCACGCTCGTGCTCCCTGGTGTAATCCAACTGACTTTGAACGCCCACCGCGGACGCCGTGGTCAACGCGCCGCTGGCCAATTGTGGGTTGGCTCGCGCCACCAAAATAGCCAAAGCCATGCCGGCGATGTTCTTGAAAGTATCGCCTTTTTGCGCGGCCAACATGCGTGCTAAATGGTGCTGAGTGACGTGGCCAATCTCATGGCCCAAGACGCTGGCCAATTCCGATTCGCTGTTAGAGGCTAAAATCAAACCGGTGTGCACGCCCACCACGCCACCTGGCATGGCAAAGGCGTTAATGGAATGGTCTTGCACCACAAAGAAGTTGAATTTGAGTTGATTGTCTGGGCTACTGGATACCAAACGCATACCTAGAGCTTGCAAATAGGCGGTAATTTCGATGTCTTGCACCACCTCATCACTGACCGCTACGTCCCGTAAAATTTGCTCGGCAATGTCCTGTTCTTGCAATGGCGTTAACACGGTTTGCGACACGTCGCCTAAGTCCGGCAAATTGTTTGCCCAAGTGACACTGGCCAGCAGATTGATGGCCAGCGAAAATGCTATTAGACTAATTTTTAATTTCATTGTTATCATGGTAACTAGTTTGGACAGCAAACAGTTGCCATGATAAAAATAAACCCGGACGGAAACAAGCGATGAGCAAACATGACCTTAACCCACTTACGCACTTTGATCAAAGTGGCCAGGCGCACATGGTGGATGTTGGTGACAAGGCGCAAACGAAAAGGATAGCCGTGGCCAGTGGCCGCATCAGTATGCAAGCCGCCACCTTGCAACACATTAAAAATGGCGATGCAAAAAAAGGCGATGTATTGGGTATCGCTCGTATTGCGGCGATCCAAGGCGCCAAACGCACGGCCGACCTGATTCCGCTTTGCCACCCAATCAGCTTAACTAAAGTCTCTGTAACTTTTAACATAGATGACAGCCAACATGCAGTTGTTTGCACGGTCACCGCCGAAACTACTGGCCAAACTGGGGTAGAAATGGAAGCCCTCACCGCCGTGAATATTAGCCTATTGACCATTTATGATATGCTTAAAGCTGCTGATAGGGGCATGGTGATGAGCCATATAAAACTACTAGAAAAGAGTGGCGGCAAATCTGACAACTGGTTTGCTCAACGACATCTCGAACAATTTTAACAAGAAGTAAAAAAATGGCTACTTGGATAGCGCTTATCAATATTCCATCATTTCTCCGATAGTAGAAATTTTCTTAATTACCAGTCATACTACCTAATGTTAGAACCTAGAAAATTTTAGGGGTTAAATTATTAACCGATCACTTTTATTTCTTTTGTCTATAGCGCTCTTCCCTATTAATAATGTAGCGGCGACCCTTCCAGAGGTAGATAAAATTCTACAAGACGCTACTCAGCCAAATAGGCAAGCACCCATCGCCCCTGTGCTACCACCTAAAATTGCCCCCCCTGCGGAGTTGCCCAAGCCAACTATTCCTAATCCAGCGGCTGAGATTCGTATCAATGTGACACGCTTTACCTTCACCGGCAACGAAGCAATCAACGACGCTACGCTAGGAGCAGCTTTATCCGACAGTGAAAATAAATCTCTTAATTTTGGTGAACTGATGGTCATCGTGGAACGAGTAGAAGCAATCTACAAAGCAGCTGGTTATTTTCTGGCACAAGCTTATTTGGCCCCACAAAAAATTAAAGATGGCACGATTGAGATTAATATCTCCGAAGGCAAACTTGGGCAAACCAGGATTGAAGGTGAAAGCCGCATTAAACCTAACATAATATACACCCTCCTGGATCAACTCCCTAAGGGCCGCGCTGTCAAACTCACCGAAATAGAGCGCCAAGTATTACTAATTAACGACCTCGCAGGCAGTAGTGCCACGCTCGACGTACAAGCGAGCGAAACTCCTGGTTTTACTGACATTGTCATTGCACAAAAACTTGAGCCCTTACTCTCTGGTAGAGTAGAAGGCAACAACCACGGCATGCCCGCAACGGGAGAAAGACACTTAGGGCTTTTTCTTAATGCCAATAGTCCGAATGGTCTAGGTGACCGCCTCAGTGCGAACCTGATGCGCAGTAGTAATGGCAATATCGTCAGCTATGGCCTCAACTACGATCTACCGGTAGGTGGTAACGGCTGGCACCTCACCACAGGTGCATCTTTATCGCAATACAAGATTGCCTCAGGGCCAAGTGCAGGACTCAAAGCGACAGGAAACATTAAGTCGATTCGAATTGGTGCAATTTACCCACTGCACCGAAGTCGTGATACTAATCTCAACCTGCGATTAGACCTTGCTCATAACCGTATGTACAGTGACAGTCTAGTAGACAACAATGAAAATAGTAGTAATGTCATTACCAATGCCTTAAGTTTCGATTGGAGCGACAAATGGTTAAGCGGGGGAATAAACCACGCCGAAATCTTCCTTGCTGGCGGGCAACTCGACCTCGGTGCCAGTGCACGGCTAGGTGACAACCGCACCAATGGAGCATACGGAAAAGCTCTACTCACGCTGCAGCGCGAACAAACACTGCACCCCAAACTTACACTACAAACACAACTCACACACCAGCAGTCCAGCAAAAATCTCGATGGCTCTGAAAAATTCTCAATCGGTGGGCCTGGTAGCATGCCTGGCTACGGCGGTGGCGAGGCAAGTGGTGACGATGGCACACTATTGAAACTAAAATTCAATTGGCGTATGCGTCCGGACACCTCGCTTGGCCTATTTACTGACTTTGCTACCCTTAAGGCAGC
>SXLB01000030.1 GCA_005777825.1 Methylotenera sp.
ACGATGAGGCCGGCGAAAACCAAGCCAATTTTAGTAAAGCCTTGGTATTTGTTTTTTACTTGCATGGTGTATTATCCCTAGGAAAAAAAGCTAACGGCTTTATGACAAGCGGGCGCTTATTAGTTCCATGTTGCGTTTTGTGTAGCACGATTTTAATGAAACAAAAGTATAACAGTAAGGGCGGTCAAATTGGCTCAACACCACATCGAAATTAGCTATTGCACACAATGCCGCTGGTTGCTGAGGGCGGCCTGGTTGGCGCAGGAATTACTCACCACCTTTGAAAAAGATCTTACTAGTGTGAGCTTAAAGCCTGGCAGCAATGGGATTTTCGATATCACGCTGAATCAACAGTTGCTCTATTCGCGTAAGTTGGCCGGTCGCTTTCCTGAAGCAAAAGAAATCAAGCAACTGGTGCGCGATTGCATAGACCCCAATCGCGATTTAGGCCATTCCGATACGCCGGTAAAGGCAGCCGATCATTAATTTGTAGTCAGATTATTCAGCCGTGCTGAGTTTAGCTTGGTCTATGCGCTGGGCGCCATTGAAGTTTTTTGCCCAATAGACGTCGTCCATGTTTTCCACGCGTACTTTGCCGCCACGACTAGGCGAATGAATAAAGCGGTTATTGCCTAAGTAAATACCCACGTGTGAAAACGTGCTTCTTAAGGTGTTGAAGAACACCAAATCTCCAGGTTGCAATTCATCTTTAGGCACGCTTTTGCCAATTTGACTAATCGCCATCGCACTGTGAGGCAAACTTAAGCTGGTGGCTTGTTTGAACACATAGCGCACAAAGCCGCTGCAATCAAAACCAGTTTCTGGGGAATTGCCGCCGTATTTGTAGCGCACACCGGTTAGGCTCAAAGCGTTGACCAACACTTCGCTGACGCGGGCGGACCAATTGCTGCCGGCGTCCTCACTGGACTCGCTAGGAGCTGTTACATCGGCTAGGGTTTCCGTCATGGCCAATGCCGGTTCGGCAGCCAAGCACGGACTGCCAAGCAAGGCAAGGCATAAACACAGCGCGTAGGGTAGGGGGTTTTTTATCTTCACGGCGGCCATTATAGCATTGGCCCTTGAAATCCACTATTCTTAATCTATCGCTATGTTTTATATGGCTATTTTTTTACTAAAAAATGGCCCATTTAGGCTGTGCTGCATAGCTTAAATAATTAGTTTGCAGCGTGATGCAGGCTCAAGTCGTGGGATAATGTTGGTCTTTATGTTTACGCCTAAATGACCAGCCCAAGTCCAGCATGTCCACCCCTACCATAGCTCAAGTTTTTGCCAAAGATGGCCTGCTAGCCAAGCATGTAGCCGGCTTCAGTGAGCGTACCCAACAATTGGAGATGGCCTTGGCCATCGCCGATGCCATAGAAAACAACAGCCAGTTGGTGGCCGAGGCCGGCACCGGCACCGGTAAAACCTTTGCCTACTTGGTGCCGGCTTTACTCAGTGGTGGCAAGGTCATCATTTCCACCGGCACCAAAAACTTACAAGACCAATTGTTTAGCCGTGATTTGCCAAACGTGCGTGACGCATTGAAAGTGCCGGTCACGGTGGCCATGTTAAAAGGCCGAGCCAACTACGTCTGCCATTACCATTTGGCGCGCGCCGCCCAGGAGGGTCGCTTTGCCTCGCGCGACGATGCGAAGTATTTGCATGTCATCCAAACTTTTGCGGAAAACAACAAAAGCGGCGATAAAAGCGAACTCAACAGCGTGCCAGAAAACGCCATGATTTGGTCTAGCGTCACTTCCACGCGCGACAATTGCCTGGGCGGCGATTGCCCCAATTACAAAGAATGCTTTGTCATGGAAGCGCGTAAACAAGCTTTGGCCGCCGACGTGGTGGTGGTCAATCACCATTTGTTTTTTGCTGACGTGATGTTGCGAGACGAGGGCGTGGCCGAGCTATTGCCCACGGCCAATACCGTCATATTCGATGAAGCCCATCAGTTGCCTGATGTGGCCGGCTTGTTTTTTGGTGAGGACGTCTCCACCGGCCAAATTTCTGAATTGGCGCACGATTGCACGGCGGCGTATTTGAGTTTGGCTAAAGATTGCCAAGCGCTAGGTCAGGCGATTCCCTTGTTAGAAAAAGCCGCGAAAGATTTTCGCTTGGTATTTGCCTACGAAGGCTCGCGCTTACCAGTGGAAAAAGCCATGGCCATCAAAGGCTTTGATGCCGCCTTAGAACACCTGTTAGCACAATTGCAAGCCTTGGCCCAAGTGCTGGAAACGCAAGCGGCACGCGATCCTTTATTGGAAAAATGCTGGCAACGCAGTCTAGCCTTAGGCGATTTATTCGACCGTTGGCAATCGGCCGCCAACCAAAATTTAGTGCGTTGGGTGGAGGTGTTCAGTCACACCGTGCAACTGCATGCCACGCCACTCAGTGTCGCCGAGGGCTTTGGCAAACAGCTTAATGCGCAGCCACGGGCTTGGGTATTTACCTCGGCCACCTTGGCAGTAAAAAGTGATTTCAGCCATTACCAAGCGGCCATGGGCTTGCAAGACGCCAAAACCGGTTTTTGGGAAAGCCCATTCAACTACCCAGCACAAGCTTTACTGTATGTGCCAACCGACATGCCGGACCCCAATAGCCCGAGTTACACCGCCTCTGTGGTGGCCGCCGCAGTGCCGGTGTTACAAGCCAGTGGTGGCCGAGCGTTTGTCTTGTCCACCAGCTTGCGCGCCATGCGAGAAATTCATGCTTTATTAAAAGAGGCCTTTGCAGAAAATGGCATAGAAAGCCCCTTGTTGCTGCAAGGCGACAGTTCGCGCACCGAGTTATTGGACCGCTTTCGCTTATTGGGCAACGCGGTCTTGGTTGGTTCGCAAAGTTTTTGGGAGGGCGTGGACGTGCGCGGCGAAGCCTTGAGCGTGGTTATCATAGATAAATTGCCGTTTGCGCCGCCGGATGACCCGGTCTTGTCCGCTCGCGTCGACAAACTCAACGCCGAAGGTAAAAATGCCTTCATGGAATACCAATTGCCCTACTCGGTGATCACCTTAAAGCAAGGCGCCGGTCGTTTGATACGCGATGAAAAAGACCGCGGCGTGCTCATGCTGTGTGACCCGCGCTTAATTAGCAAAAGTTACGGCAAACGCATTTGGCAAAGCTTGCCGCCGTTTAAACGGACGCGCGACTTAGCCGAGGTGCAAGCTTTTTTCCAAACGCCAGAGCCAGCGTGATGTTGCTTATTCCCGAATCCGACTACCAATTAAGCGCCATACGCGCGCAGGGAGCGGGCGGGCAAAACGTTAACAAAGTATCCAGTGCCATCCACCTGCGTTTTGACATAGCCGCGTCCAGTTTGTCTGAGGGTTTAAAAGCGCGGCTGCTGCAATTAAAAGACAGCCGCATCAGTGAGCAAGGCGTGTTGGTGTTAAAAGCCCAACAATACCGCACCCAAGAAGCCAACAAAAAGGACGCCATCCAACGCTTGCACGACATCGTCAATGCGGCCAATAAAGTGTTGCCCACCCGTTATGCCACACGGCCCAGTTACGGATCCAAACAAAGGCGCTTAGAAAGTAAAACCCAGCGTGGCCAAATTAAGCGTATGCGTGGCAAAATAGCGTCTGATAAAATGAACATTAAGCCCACGTGAATTTACTCGCCTTTGATACCTCCACGGAACACCTATCGTTAGCCTTAATCAAGGGCGAGGCGTCCTATGTGTTCCAAGTGCACGCCGGGCAAAGCCACTCGCAAGTCATTTTGCCGCAGATAGACAGCTTGCTTAAGCAAGCCAATTTGCAGTTGGGCGATCTGCATGGCCTGGCTTTTGGTGCCGGTCCCGGTTCGTTTACTGGTGTGCGCATAGCCGCCGGTGTCGCGCAAGGCTTAGGCTTGGGTGCCAATTTACCGGTGTTGGGCGTCTGTACCTTGTTGGCCCTAGCACAAGCCAGTGGCGCCAATAAAGTCATTGCCTGTTTGGATGCGCGCATGGGTGAGGTCTACCATGCCGCTTACGAGAAAGTCGGCGAGCACTGGCAAACACTATCAGAGCCAACGGTTTGCAAGCCGGAAGCCGTGCCGGTTTTATTAGGCACCGGCTGGACCGGCGTCGGCAGCGGTTGGCAGGCTTACCCTGATGCATTAGCGGCGGTCTATAGCGGCCAGTTATTGGCCACGCGGCCCGATTGCTTGCCGTCGGCCATGGCCATACTGGCTTTAAGCCAAGCGGATTTTGCCGCCGGACAGGCTTTGCCGGCTGGATCCGCCATGCCTATTTACCTGCGCAATCGGGTGGCCCTTAAAACCGCCGAACGTGAGCTGGGTAAATCGCTGTGATGAGTCATTCCAAGCTGCCGTATGGCCTGACGGCCAGCGACCAATTTCTGCCCATGCACATGGCGGATTTGGATGCCATCATGGTCATAGAACCGGTGATCTACCCTTACCCTTGGACGCGGGGCAATTTCAGCGATTCTTTAAATGCCGGCTACACGGCGAGAGTGCTGTGGCGCGATAAAGCCATCATAGGCTATGCCTTGATGATGCTGGTGTTGGATGAAGCGCATTTGCTTAATTTAAGCATCGCGCAAGCCTACCAAAAGCAAGGCTTAGGCCGATGCCTGTTGCAGCACATGGTGGATTTGGCTAAACAGCACCAAGCAGCCAATATGTTCCTAGAGGTGCGCATGAGTAACGTCAGCGCCATTGCGTTGTATGAAAATACCGGCTTTAATGAGATGGCCATTAGGCGAGGCTATTACCCAGCCAAAAACGGTCGAGAAGATGCCGTGCTAATGGGTTTGGCCATAGGATAAACGACGCGGTTAAATAAGAGCCATTAAAAAAGACCCATGAACAAAAACCCAAATGCAAAAGACCAGGCTACCCCTGCGATGACGCAAGAAGACGTGTTGCGCGAATTGGAATTGCTGCCCATGTGGCATTTGCGAGCCGGCTTCGCTCCGCTTGCGCCTGCAGCCCAAGCAGGGAGCTCTGTGCCAGTAAGTCCTGTGCCAGTGATGCCTGCGGCACATGTTGCGCTGCCAGTCTTACCTGAGCCAGTCGTACCTGAGCCAGTCGCGGCCAAGGCATGGACCCATGTCGCCAGCACGGATGGCGTGTGGTTGTTTGTGTCGCTTACAGCCAGCATATCGGCAGACGAATGGCAGTTGCTACAAAACATGGCTAAGGCCATGCGCATTAGCTTAAACACCGCGCAGCCTATGTCGAATCCAGGCCATGCCTTGTCAGCCAGTTCCGCAAAAATGCTCATCGCCTTCGGTGCAGCGGCTGCTCAACAGTTGTTGGCTAGCCAGGCAAGCTTGCCAACTTTGCGCGGCCAATTGCACGCCTGCTATGGCCGCACACTGGTTGCCACGCATGCGCTAGATCATTTACTGCAACAGCCGCTAGATAAAGCGCAAGCTTGGCACGATTTGCGTTTGGCCATGCAAGCCTTGGTGGATTTAGCTTAGCCATTGAGCAGCATGCCCTTGGCTTAGGGCGGCTCAAACTGATTAATGCTGACGAACGAACGGTTAAAAGGTAAAATTCACCTTTTATTTGTTCCGATTCGACTTTCACCATGCGCGCCTCTCAATTTTTCTTCAACACGCAAAAA
>SXLB01000031.1 GCA_005777825.1 Methylotenera sp.
GCTGCATGCCGCCGAGCAGCAACTGCCGCAACAACTAGCGCAGCAGCTTGTGCGCATCAGTGGCGTTACAGCAGACACCCGCATTTGGATTCCGCTGGCGCTTGGCAACCATGTGGACCACCAACTGGTGCGCTCGGCCGCACAGCAATCCGAGCTGCCCGGCCAGCGCGGATATTACGAGGACTACCCGTACGCAGAAAATAACGCTGCCGTCGCGGGCATCACGCTTCCGGATCAGAATTTAGCCCGGCATACACTGCCTGTCACGGCGCAAAGCCTGGAAGCAAAGCTGGAAGCGATTGGCGCATATGAATCACAGCTGTCGTCGTTTTGGATTGATGGCGAGACCATGCGCAGGCGCGTGACGGATTACGCCCTGCTGATGGGCGCAGGTGCGCCGGCTGAGCGGATGTGGATGCGGGAAGCAATGTAAGCGGGGGGGATTAGGATGCAAGCGTTATTTGCACCACACACGCACTTAAGGAGGCGACGCGAAATTGATGAATAACTCACTCACCAGCGCGCCATCTCAATAACATTTCATCGGGGACAAAGTAACGGTCCCCCCACCACCAGCCAGCGCTGCTAATTTACAAGTAGGCAGGAGGTCCAGTAGCCGGTGCTGGTCTCGCGCAGCAGCGGCTCTTCTGACTTGCAGCGCTCGATGGCTTCCGGGCAGCGCGTGTGGAACCGGCAGCCTGCTGGCGGCTTGAGCGGGCTGGGCACATCCCCTTTTAGAATGATGCGCTCGCGCTTCAGGCGCGGGTCCGGCACCGGAATAGCGGACATCAGCGCCTTAGTGTACGGATGGCGCGGATTGCGGAACAGCTCGCTGCGCGGCGCAACCTCCACCAGCTTGCCCAAATACATCACGCCCACGCGGTCGGCAATATGCTCCACAACGCTCATGTTGTGCGCCACAAACAAATATGTGAGCTTAAACTCGGCCTTCAGGTCTTGCAGAATATTGAGCTCGTGCGACTGATTGGACACATCCAACGCTGACACAGGCTCGTCGCAGACGATGAACTTTTCAAGGCTTTTTTGATCTGACCTAAATGCCCTTTTGTTACCGGATTGTAGGAGCGCATTTGCACCGTTTCAGGGTAGTCAAATTGACACAAATCGGCCGTGATGTCCTTGGGAATGTCTACCAATACTGGACCTGGTCGGCCGCTTGAGGCTACATAAAATGCTTTCTTCATGGTGGCGGCGATGTCTTTGACGTCTTTAACCAAGAAGTTGTGTTTAACGCATGGGCGAGTAATGCCAACGGTGTCGCATTCTTGGAAGGCGTCTTCGCCTATGGCGTAAGTCGGTACTTGACCGCTGATGATGACCATGGGAATAGAGTCCATGTAAGCCGTTGCAATACCAGTAACGGCATTGGTTGCACCTGGGCCGGACGTGACCAGCGCAACGCCTACTTTGCCTGTTGAACGTGAATAGGCGTCGGCAGCATGAAGCGCGGCTTGTTCATGCCTAACCAAGATGTGCTTGAATTTATCTTGGTGAAAAATCGCGTCGTATATATGCAAGACGGCGCCACCAGGGTAGCCAAATACAAATTCAACCTGTTCTTCATGCAGGCAGCGTATTAAAATTTCTGCGCCGGTAATCTTTTTAGAACTTTTTTCCATGCTTTTGCCCATGCTTGTTTTTTTTGCTTCAATTATTCTGTCCGCGCTAAATTAGCGTTTGTTTTTATTCGGTTTTAGCGCGTTTTTTATCTATTTATACACCAACCCTATACCATAACGGTTTGAGCCTATTTGGTCAAGGACAGCGGCGCTTGGGTAGGCGATTTATAGGCTGTTGGATGGCTTAATGGTGCTTAAGCATGGCTTAGCCATGAAAGCGCATGGATAAATCCACGGCCTGTAAGTTTTTTGTGATGGCGCCTATGGAGATGCGATCGACTCCGGTTAAGGCGATCTCTCTAACATTTTCCAAGCTTATGCCGCCTGACGCCTCAAGCACAGCCTGCTCAGCCGATTCTTGATTAAGCTTAACGGCGGCCCGTAATTGGTCTAGATTGAAGTTGTCCAACAAAATGCTGCTGGCGCCTGCTTGCAAGGCTTCTGCTAGTTGGCTTAAGTTCTCAACTTCTATTTGTATGCTCTTATTGCTGTTTAAAGCCAGGGCCTGCTTGAGGATAGCAGCTATGCTGCCGGCTGCGGCTATGTGATTTTCTTTGATTAATATGCCGTCGTACAAGGCTAAGCGCTGATTTTTGCCGCCGCCAACGGTGACGGCGTATTTTTGCGCCCACCTTAAGTTGGGTATGGTTTTGCGCGTGTCTAAAATTTGGCTCTTGGTGCCGGCTATGGCTTTTACGTAGTGACGGGTTTGGGTGGCGGTAGCGGATAAGGTTTGCAAAAAATTCAGTGCGCAACGCTCGGCCGTTAAAATGGACCTGGCTAGGCCAGATATTTCGCATAAAATTTGATCCACCTTAACTTCAGCGCCTTCCTCCACTAGCCAATCAATTTTTACATTTGGGTCTATTTCAGTAAAGCAGGCGTTGACCCAGTCTATGCCGCAAATGACCGCTGCTTCACGCGCAATAATACTGGCTTTGGCGGTTTGCCCGGACGGCACCAGTTGTGCCGTTAAATCCCCTGAGCCGACATCTTCTGCGATAGCGGATTGCACTTGTTGCTTGATGGAGGCCATCAGTTCGCAGTTTGGCACAGAAGGGTGGCTTGGGGCAGCAATCATGATTGTTTGGGTGTGGCTAAAAAAGTTGAGTAAGCTAGGCTTGCTTTATTAAGGTCGACCTAGCTTGCATTATAATGCCAGGGCAGACAATTTTTACACTACAGGCCAAGCAATAGCATGAAACTTTTGTATACCGTTAATAGCCCTTATGCCCGTAAGGTTCGTATCGTTGCCATAGAAAAAGGCCTGTCGCTGGACATGCAACAAGTGGTGTTAGCCGACCCAGATTGCCCGGTTAAACTATACAACCCGTTGGCTAAAGTGCCGGTGTTGATTTTGCGTGACGGCAGCAGTCTCTTCGATTCCAGAGTGATTGTTGAGTATTTTGATGATTGCTCGGCCTCGAATAAGTTGATTCCGCAAGCCGCCTTAGCAAAAATTAGCGTGCGTCGCTGGGAGGCGTTGGCCGATGGGGTATGCGATGCGGCAGTGGCCATCATGCTGGAGCAGCGTAAAGCCGAAGCAACAAAAGATGCGGCATGGGTGATTAAGCAGATGGATAAAGTCAGCCGCGGCTTAAGCGTGTTGAACGACGACTTGGCCGATCGTAACTGGTGTGTAGATAATGCATTCAGCTTGGCAGACATTGCCGTGGCTTGCATGCTGGCTTATGTCACCATGCGGTTTGCTAAGCAAATCGACCTCGCCGCACAATACCCGAATTTACATCGCTTGCATCTGTGCTTGCAAGCACGCCCGTCTTTTGCTGGCAGTGAGCCCAGTCCGTATTAGCTAAGCTTAAGCGGGCGTGGCGCTGGTAATGATGCCACCGCCGAGGCAAACATTGCTCTCATAAACCACTGCCGATTGCCCTGGGGTGACGGCCCATTGTTTTTGCCCAAATTTGATTTCCACTTCGTCCGTGCCCAAGCGCTCTATCTCGCAAGGTGCATCGGCTTGACGGTAACGGGTTTTGGCACCGTACACCCAGTTCCGTTCAGGCGCTTGCGGATCTATCCAGCTTAATTGCTTGGCGAGCAAACCGTCGCTTAGTAATAAAGGGTGGTCATGCCCTTGAACGACGGTTAATACATTGTTTTCCATGTCTTTGCCAGCGACAAACCACGGTTCGCCGTTGCTATCGCGACTGCCGCCTATTTTTAAACCTTGGCGTTGGCCCAAGGTGTAATACATGAGCCCATCGTGGCGCCCGACCCGTTTGCCTTCGGCTGTTTTTATGTCGCCTGGTTGGCGCGGTAAATATTGGCTAAGAAAAGCTTGGAAAGGCCGTTCGCCTATAAAGCAAATGCCGGTGGAATCTTTTTTGTCGGCGTTAATTAAACCTGCTTGACGGGCAATTTCCCGCACTTCGCGTTTTAGCAAAGCGCCCAGTGGGAATAAGGTCTTGCTGAGTTGAGCTTGATTGAGTCTATATAAAAAATAACTTTGGTCTTTGCTGCCGTCATCGGCTTTTAATAATTGAAATAAACCAGGTTTGAGTGGGTTTTCTCTAACTTTTGCGTAGTGGCCGGTGGCAATTAAATCGGCACCCAAACCCATGGCGTGGTCTAAAAACGCTTTAAATTTTATTTCTGCATTACATAAAATATCTGGATTGGGCGTGCGCCCCGCTTGGTATTCGCTTAAAAAATTAGCGAACACGCGATCTTTATACTCGGTACTAAAGTTAACTGCCTCAATGTCTATGCCAATTTTATCGGCGACGGCGACGGCATCAAGCAAGTCTTGTTTGCTGGAGCAGTATTCATCGGTGTCGTCGTCTTCCCAGTTTTTCATGAATAGACCGGTTACCTCATAACCCTGTTGTTTTAGCAGCAAGGCCGTTACCGATGAGTCCACGCCACCAGACAGACCCACTACTACTTTTTTCTTTTGCTGTTTATTTAAATTCATCTTGTGTCTTTAGCTATTGTAAGCGCCTAGCTTGTTGCTAGTACTTATAAATGCGTGATTGCTTCCAGTGGGTAGCGTTTGCCAGCCAAATAATCTTCCACGCATTTTAAAACTTGCGGGCTGCGCATCAGCATGGCTTGTTCGCGCATTTCTTCTACCGTCATCCATACGCTGCGAACGATGCCTTCATCCAACGCTTGAGTCGGTTGATGATTGCTGACACGGCCTATGTAGGCGAAACGCAAGTAGGTGCTGTCGTTGTGTTCGTGTTTCCAATGGTAAATGCCAAGTAGGGCCTCAGGGTGAAAGGTGTAGGCGGTTTCTTCCATGGTTTCTCGTACTACCGCGGCTAGCAAGCTTTCGTTGTCCTCTAAGTGGCCAGCCGGTTGGTTGTAACGATTACCGCGATCGGTTTCTTCCTCGACCAGTAAAAATTTACCTTGATCTTCTACAATCGCCGCGACCGTGGCATGGGGCATCCATTGCATAATAGGCTGTGTGTTCATTAAAGATTGCTTATTTTAACTCAAACTAAGGCCATGCATGCATTTGTCCAGTTAGGCCTGGTCTTATTCTGTTTTGTCTGCACCCGGCATAAAATAGTCACAGATAGCGCTAAAGCTTTGTTAAGATTGCGCTTTAATGCATACATGGACTTAGCGGTGTGAATAACAAGGCAGCAATCAATACAGGCAACACGCTATACTTAGCCTCGCGCAGCCCGCGACGGGTCGAGCTTCTAAGTCAGCTTGGCTGGGGCTGTGTTATCAAGCCTGCCGATATCGATGAGACCCCACTTGCAGGCGAACAGGCCGCGGCTTACGTGCAAAGATTGGCGGAACAAAAAGCCTTAGCCGCTGGCCGCTTACTTGACTTAGCCGATAGCGCGCCAGCCATATTGGCGGCCGATACCACGGTGGCATTGGGTTCACAGTTGTTAGGTAAGCCAGCGGACGAGGCCGATGCGCGAGCGATGTTAGCTGGTTTGTCTGGCAGCGTGCATCAGGTGCATACGGCCGTGGCATTGCTGCTTAATCAGAAAATTGAATTGGCCTACTCTTGCACCCATGTTGAAATGATGACGCTGTCAGTGGCGCAAATCGACGCTTACCTAGCCAGTGGCGAATGGCAAGATAAAGCCGGCGGCTATGGCATACAGGGCTTAGCCGCGGCTTGGATTAAGCGTATAGAAGGCAGTTATTCTGGGGTAATGGGTTTGCCTTTGTACGAAACAGCCGCATTGTTGCGTGGCCAGGGCTTGAGTGTCCTGTAGACTTGAACATTAAAACGCATTCCCGTTTTAATGCAGATGAATTAAATTAAAAGAGAAGCCAATTGAGCGAAGAGATATTAATTAATGTAACGCCACAAGAGACGCGCATTGCCATGATGGAGAATGGCGTGGTGCAGGAATTGCAAATTGAACGCAGTTCCTCGCTGGGCTTGGTTGGCAACGTCTACCGTGGTGTGGTGTGCCGAGTATTGCCCGGCATGCAGTCTGCCTTTGTGGAAATAGGCCTGCAGCGGGCGGCATTCTTGCATGCCGGCGATATATTTGAATGCGGCCAGTCCGAAACGCAGTTGCCCATTCAGGCTGTGTTGCATGAAGGCCAATCTTTAATGGTGCAAGTCATCAAAGAGCCGATAGGCACCAAGGGTGCTAGGTTGACCACGCAAATTAGCATAGCTGGCCGATTTTTGGTGTATTTGCCACAACAAGAGCACATAGGCGTGTCGCAGCGCATAGAGGATGAGGCGGAGCGCGAGCAATTGAAACAGCGCTTGCTCGGGTTGTTGCCAGAGCAGCGTGTCGGTGGCTACATCATACGCACCATGTCTGAAACCGCGACCGACGAAGAGTTGTTGGCTGACATAGATTATTTAACTAAAACTTGGCAGCATATCCTGGCTAAAAGCACCGCCGTGCCAGATCGCACCTTGATATTTCAGGATTTGAATTTGCCCATGCGGGTGCTACGCGATGTCTTTTCTGCAGAAACGGCCATGGTCCGCATCGACTCCAGTGAGACCTTTCAAAAACTAGTCGACTTTGCTAATTTATACGCCCTGGCGGCATTGAACAAATTAGTGCATTACCAAGGCGAGCGGCCCTTGTTTGATTTGTACAGCATAGAGCAGGAAATTGAAAAAGCCATGTCGCGCAAGGTCGAGTTAAAATCCGGCGGCTATTTAATTTTCGATCAAACGGAAGCTTTAACCACGGTAGACGTCAATACCGGGAGCTTCGTCAGTGGCAAGAACCTGTCTGACACCATTTTTAAAACCAATTTAGAAGCGGCCCAATCCATTGCTAGGCAATTACGTTTACGCAATTTAGGCGGCATCATCATCATTGATTTTATTGATATGGATGAAGACAGTCAGCGCGAAGCCGTATTGGACGAGTTGCAAAAAGCCGTGGCGCGCGATCGTGCGCGCACCGGGGTGAATGGATTTACGCCTTTGGGCTTGGTTGAAATGACGCGTAAGCGCACTCGTGAAAGCTTGGCGCACGTGCTGTGTGAGACTTGTGCCAGCTGCAAAGGGCGCGGCGAATTAAAGACCGCTCAAACCGTTTGCTACGAGATATTACGCGAGTTGTTAAGGGAGGCGCGGCAGTTTAATGCCAGAGAACTTAGGGTGCTGGCAGCGCCTAAAGTCATAGACATGCTGTTGGATGAGGAGTCGCAAAGTTTGGCCAATTTATCTGACTTTATCGGCAAGCAGATTTCCTTGCAGGTGGAAGCCAACTACAGTCAAGAATCGTTTGATATTATTTTGATGTAAAGACGCTTAGCTTGCTGATGAGCTTGGCTCTTGATGAAATTTGGCGGAACGCATCAGCTTCAACAATAGGCTATCCAGCTGTTGGGCTTGATGGCTCAGCTTAGCCAGATCTTTTTCCGTTGCAGCCAGATTTTTTTCGGTGATTTCGGCGTGGTTGTGCGATGCCATTAAGGCGTCGGCGCGCTGGTCCAGTGATTTTTTATGCTCGTTAATTTGTGTTTTAAGCTCGCCTATCACCACGTTTAACCACAGTGAACAATCTAACTGCGCTTGTTCAAATGCCGCTTGAATTTGCGCACCAAGACCATGGTAAAAACGCCGGATTAAAAACCGTTTTTCTGTCAGTACATTAATTGGATCCAGGCAAAAGTCGTTGGTAATTTTTTCCAGGGATTGCATGCTATTGATAAAGGTGTCCATATTCAGTGGCATGGCTACACTCTTTGCAAAGCCATGCTCGCGGCAAAATAATTGGTATAAATGGTCGGCTTCTTGTTTGATTAAATCGCCATTTTGTTTAATTTCTTGCGCCAGTTGTATGGCTTGTTTGGTCAGCGTGCGCATGCTTCTATTTAAGCTGATGGTGGTCCAACTGTCGCCCATGTCTTGTTTGCTTTGCTCCAAGGTGCTGTTTAAGTACCCGGTACTGAGTTGCAGCAGCAACTTATCACTGAGGCGTTTAATCTTTTCGCCACCTTGATTGAAGGTCAACACCGATGCGTCGTAGCGTTTACGCTCCGTGGTGACTTGCAGCAGAATTTCTTGGGTGCTGTCTGCCTGTTGGTTTTGCATTTGACACAATTCTTTGAGTTGCAGTTGACCTTGCTTGACTCGCATGTCCGCGACTTTTTGCGACAGCGCGATCATGTTGGCGCATTCGGTCACGATGGCGCGTCCTAAAATTTCATGCTTGGATTTAATCAGTTGATTGGCTAAGGCATCTTCCAATGCGTCTATGCCGCTGCGTTGCAGTAGTTTTGTATCATGTTTAATTTTAGCCAACAAGGCTTTTTGTGCGGAGATGGCAAAAATCCGCTTGGCATCTAAATCCAATTGCTTTGCCGTGTGCTCAATTTGTTGCTGCACCATAGTGCTCACTTCTGCGTCGCTCTCTAGGCCGTCCCACAGCATGTCAATTTTGTTTAGCAGTACCAATTTATGACTGGCTCGGTTTTTGACGTAGTCTGACCATATTTGCATGTCGGATTTGGTGATGCCGCTGTCTATTGCCGTTAAAAACAACACCGCATGCGCATTGGGGATAATGTTTAAAGTCAATTCGGGCTCGGCGCCCATGCTGTTTAAGCCCGGGGTGTCAATTACTACCAAGCCTTTTTGCAACAAGGGGTGTGGGTAGTTAATCATGGCGTGGCGCCACATGGGTATATCCACCGTGCCTTTTTCACCTAGCCGCTTTTGCATGGCCGGGTCGTCCTCATGCCAAAAACCTAGAGATTTGGCCGTGGCCACATCCACGCTGGTTTTTTCAATTAAGGCGCTTAAGGTTTGCTTCATGGCATCGGCTGATTGTGTGTCCAGCAGAAATTTTTGCCACAGCTCGGGCTGGCTTTTTAGTTCGCTTAAGCTGGCATTGCTGAATTTGGTTTCTATAGGCAGCAGTTGTATGTAAGCCGGCTCGCCATTAGCGAATATTTCCGTGGGGCACATGGTAGTACGGCCAGGTGCGCTGGGTAGCAAACGTTGATTAAAATCAGCAAAAAATAAGGCATTGATGGTTTCGGTTTTACCGCGGGAAAATTCCGCTAAAAAAGCCAGTAGCAAGCGATCGTTTTTTAAGGTTTCTTTGATGTCGAATAAGCGTAATTCTTGGGCAGCATCCATAGGCCCAGCTTGATCTAACCAGCCTATGTATTCATTAATGGTGGCAATTAAGCTTTCGCGCCAGTGGGCATACTCATTTATTTTATACCCAAGCTGCTGGCCGCAGTGGCGGGGGTCTGCGTGGCTTCTTCAGGAGAGGGTGGGTTGGTCATGGCAGGGTGTGACGGACTAAAGATTAGCCAATAAATGGTTTTCTAATGGCATGAGTAGGGTGGCCAAGACCAACTGCGCACCGATTACAAAAACCAGTGGACTGATATCGATGTGCCCTATGGGTCGAATAAATAGCCGCATCTTAGTCAGTATGGGTGCGGTTAGCGAGCCTAATAATGGGGCTAATGCGGTGTGCGGATTGAGCCAACTTAACACCGCTTGCAATAAGACCGCGTACAAAAAAATGCTCAGGCTGATGTTCATTACCCCCACCGTGGCTAAGCCTAAAAGCTTAGGCCAGACATGGCTGCCGGCGACGATTAGGGGAAAGTCTTTTAGCCACAAAGTCAGGCTAAATAAGGTCAGTTGGCTTAGGTAGGCTAACAGCAGGGTCGATAGGTCCACTCGACTGAGGCCAAAGTTTTTAAAAACACTCAAGATGCGGCGGGTAGGTTTAACTGCGAATTGACTTAAGACTAGCACCCATTCCGCAGCGGGATTTTGGAAAGACACTTTGCACAATTGAAAATAAAAGCGCAATAAAAACAGGGCGCTCAATAAGCCCAGCAGGGTGTGTACTAAGAACAACAGGGCATTAAGCAGCAAGCTCGTCCCCTAGTGCTTTGGATTTCTTAGCGGCGGCGGTGGCCGCGGCTAAAATAATGGTTTTAATGTGGGCGGATTCTAAACTGAGTATGCCTTGTTCGGTGGTGCCGCCCTTGGAGGTGACTTGCGCACGCAACGCCTGTATGTCGGTTTTGCTCTGCTTAGCCAGCAAGCTGGCGCCAGTGAATGTTTCCAGGGCTAAAAGTTTGGCGTCTTCTGGACTAAGACCCAGTTCTATAGCGGCATCTTGTAAGGCTTCAATTAGATAAAACACGTAGGCGGGACCGCTGCCAGAAATGGCGGTGACGGCATCCATTTTTTCCTCGTTGTCTAACCACAGGCTGCTGCCCACTGCCTGCAATATGCTGCTCGCTTGCTCACGCTGCGCCGCATTAACGCTGGGCATGGCATACAGGGCCGAGACGCCGGCTTGAATCTGCGCAGGCGTGTTGGGCATGGCTCGGACGATAGCTTGGTGATCGTTTAGCCAACGGCCTAGATCCGTGGTGCGTATGCCGGCAGCGATGGAAAGGATTAAGTGCTCTTTGAGCGGTGCGCCTAATTTGCCATTAAGTTGAGCACACACGGCTTGCATTTGTTGCGGTTTGACGGCTAAAACCAGTACTTGCGCAGCGCTGCTTGGCATGTCGCTGATGTGCGCTGCGGTTTGCACGCCAAATTGCTCGATCATCATGGCGCGTTTATCGGCATCGGGTTCCACCACGCAAATAGCACTCATATTGAACGCATGCTTTTTTAAGCCGCATAGGATGGCGCTGGCCATATTGCCGCCACCAATAAAGCTAATGTGCATAGTTTGATTCATGTTTTGTTCTAAACCCTTTTACTGTAATTACGCTACTTCGCTCTCGCACCAAATAATGCGGACCCGATGCGCACTATTGTGGCGCCTTGTTCGATTGCCACGGCATAATCATCCGACATGCCTATGGATAAGGTGTCCAATTGGTAGCCTAGCGCCAACAAGTTATCATAACATTGCCGCACTTGTTTGAACTGCTGGCGTAGTACAGATAGGTCTTGACTCGGTGCAGGAATGGCCATGAGGCCGCGTAATTGCAAGTGCGGCAGTTTGGCGATGGCGGCTACGGTAGCTTGCAAATCGGCGACCAATACGCCGCTTTTGCTGGCTTCATTGCTGATGTTAATTTGCACGCAGACTTGCAATGGGGTGCTGATATTGGCTCTGGCGTCATTTAAACGCTGTGCTATTTTTAGCCTGTCTACGCTGTGTACCCAATCAAAATGCTGGGCTATTGATTGTGTTTTATTGCTTTGTATGGGCCCAATAAAATGCCATAGGATGGCCAAATCGCTCAGTTGTGCTTGCTTGTCTAGCGCTTCTTGTAAGTAGTTTTCGCCAAACTGCCTTTGCCCAGCCGCGTAGGCCTCGCGTATGGCTGCTGCTGCTTGGGCCTTGCTAACGGCCAGCAATTGCACGGTTTGATCGACATGGGCGTGCTGCTTTGCCGATTCTATGCTGCTTAGAATAGCTTGCAAGCGCTTGCTAATTGAGGTCATAATTCATTTAGTATCAAATTCTCATGCTGGTTCAGCTTCTGGGCCAGACCGCACCAGTAATTAGTGCGTTAAGTTAAGCATCGCTAGACGCGATCTACAGTAAATTATAACAGGAGCAGCTTGTGGACATTTCAGATTTACTGGCATTTTCAGTTAAAAACCAAGCGTCCGATTTGCACCTATCTGCGGACATGCCGCCCATGATTAGGGTGCACGGCGATATCCGAAAAATCAACCTGCCGGTTTTAGATCATGCGCAAGTTAGAGCCATGATTTACGACATCATGAGCGACACCCAGCGCAAGTAATACGAAGAGAGTTTGGAGTGCGATTTCTCTTTTGAGATTGCCAATCTCGCCCGTTTTCGCGTCAATGCTTTTAATCATAACCGTGGCGCAGGCGCTGTTTTTCGCAACATCCCATCGCAAATCTTGAGCATGGAAGAGCTCAATTGCCCAGCCATTTTTAAAGAGATAGCCGATCAGCCTAGAGGCTTGTGTTTAATCACTGGGCCGACTGGCTCAGGGAAATCCACCACTTTGGCTGCCATGATTGATTACATCAACAACAAAGCTTACGCGCACATCCTCACCGTGGAAGACCCGATAGAGTTTGTCCATACGCCTAAGAAAAGTTTGATTAATCAGCGTGAAGTTGGCCCGCATACCCATTCCTTTAGCAGTGCATTGCGCTCGGCTTTGCGTGAAGACCCCGATGTGATTTTAGTTGGCGAATTGCGTGACCTGGAAACCATACGCTTGGCCTTGACAGCAGCAGAGACTGGGCACATGGTGTTTGCTACCTTGCACACCAGTTCCGCGGCAAAAACCATAGACCGAATTATCGATGTGTTCCCGGCGGCAGAAAAGGAAATGGTGCGTTCCATGTTGTCGGAATCCTTACGCGCGGTGATATCGCAAACCTTGTGTAAAACCAAAGACGAGCAGGGCCGTGTCGCTGCCCATGAAATCATGCTGGCGACACCAGCGATACGCAATTTGATTCGTGAGGCCAAGGTGCCGCAAATGTATTCCGCCATTCAAACTGGGCAAAACGTAGGCATGCAAACCCTGGATCAATGCCTGCAGGAACTGGTAAAACGCAACTTGATTTCAGTAGCGGAGGCCAAGTCCAAAGCCGCTAATAAAGATACTATCTTTGCTTAAGTATGAGCATGTAAGCTTTTAGGTAAACCATGGAAAAAGATCAGGCAGAAAAATTTATACTGGATTTATTGCGCTTAACCATGGCAAAAAATGCCTCGGATTTGCTCATCACCAGTGGCTTCCCGCCGGCGATGAAGATCGATGGCAAAGTCACGCCAGTCAGCAATCAAGTTTTGTCTTCCTTGCAAACGCAAGCCATCGCTCGCGCCATGTTGACAGAGCAGCAACTGGCTGATTTTGAAGTTAGCCAAGAATGCAATTTTGTCGTCAGCCGCACTGGTTTGTCGCGGTTTAGGGTTAACGCCTTTATACAGCGTGGCGCGGTTGCTTTGGTATTTCGAATGATTGCGACCAGCATTCCTGACTTCGAGGGCCTGGGTTTGCCTGCAGTTGTAAAAGACATCGCCTTGGCCAAGCGCGGTCTCATCTTTTTTGTTGGCGGATCAGGATCCGGCAAATCCAGTTCATTGGCTGCCATGGTGGGTTACCTGAATGCCAATAGCAGTGGGCACATTCTCAGCATAGAAGATCCGATAGAGTTTTTGCATGCGCATCAACAATGCATAGTGAGCCAACGAGAAGTGGGTGTGGACAGCCATGATTGGCCTAGCGCCTTGAATAACGCCTTGCGCCAAGCGCCCGATGTTGTGGTCATAGGGGCCATTAGAGATAGGCTTAGTATGGAACACGCTTTGGCTTTTGCTGAGACCGGGCATTTGTGTATTGCGAGCTTGCACGCAAACAGCACCCATCAGGCCATAGACCGTATCGTGAATTTCTTTCCGGAAGAAAGGCGCAATCAAGTGTTAATGGATTTGTCCTTGCATACCAAAGCCATGGTTGCGCAACGCTTGATACCACTCAGTCAAGGCAAAGGACGAGTAGCAGCGGTGGAAGTGATGCTCAACTCTCCCTTGATAGCCGATTTAATTGCCAAAGGCGACGTGCAGGCTATCAAAGACTGCATGGCAAAAGCCAAAGATTTTGGCATGCAAACCTTGGATCAAGCGCTGTTTAATTTATACACAGACGGCTTAATTACCTACGAGGATGCCTTACTCAACGCCGATTCGGAAAACGATTTGCGTTTAAAAATCAAATTGGCTTTTGACGCAGCTAAAGCGCAGATGCCAGCGGCGGATTTAACTCAGATAAACGTCGTTTAAGGACTAGGCTTGGTAGACCAATTGGCCGTTGACTAAGGTGTATTTGACCTTGCCTGCCATTTCCAGACCAGTGAACGGGCTGTTCTTGCCTTGACTTTTCAAATTGCCGGCCTCGACTTTCCAGTATAGCGACGGATCAAATACGCAAATATCGGCATCGCTATTCACCGACAATTGGCCCGCGGTTATGCCTAATATTTTGGCAGACGACGCGCTAATTAAACCTAAGGCATCGATTAGCCCGACTTTTTCTTGATTAGCCCATTTCAAGGTCAGCGTCAGTAACAATTCTAAACCGCTGGCGCCAATTTCCGCTTCTGCAAATGGCGCTAATTTGCCATCGTCGTCCACCGGCGTGTGGTCTGAACAGATGGCATCTATGGTGCCGTCTTTGAGTCCGACACTTATGGCGGCTTGGTCGCGTTGGCTGCGTAAGGGTGGTTTAAGGTGGCAGTTGCTATCAAAGTATGCCAGGTCGTGTTCAGTCAGGTGTACGTGGTTGGCGCTGACGTCGCAACTGATGGGCAAGCCTTGTTTTTTCGCCTCCCGTATCATGTTTATCCCTTCAGCAGTGGACAAGCGGCTGATGTGGAGTTTGGCGCCGGTTTCTTTGGCTATGCGCAATAGGCCAGCCAATGCCAAGGCTTCGGCCGCGCTAGGGATACCTTTGAGACCCAACCGACTGGCCACTTCGCCATCATGCGCGACGCCGTCTTTTGCCAGAAATGCATCTTCGGCATGCAGAAATAAGGTGTAGCCAAAGGTGGCGGCATATTCCATCGCTCGCCACAATACTTGCGTGTCGGTAATCGCCATATTGGCCTGAGAAAAACCGACGCAGCCTGCTTCACGTAATTCGCCCATTTCTGCCAACACGGTGCCCTGTAATTGCCTGGTTAATGCGCCCAAGGGGTAGACGTGCGCTAGATTCAGTTGCTTGGCACGGTGTTTTAACATTTTTACCAGTCCCGGTTCATCTAACACTGGATCGGTATCCGGTGGGCAGGCTAAGCTGGTAACGCCGCCGGCAACAGCGGCTTGCAATTCGCTAACTAAGGTGGCCTTGTATTCTTCACCCGGTTCACGCAACCTGGCCGATAAATCCACCAAGCCAGGGCAGACGATCAGATTGCTGGCATCTATGATTTGGTTGGCGACAAATCCAGCAGGGGCCTTGCCTAACGCTAGAATTTTACCTGCGCCTACGTAGACGTCTAGCTGGCTGTCTAGCTGGCTAATTGGGTCGATAACGCGGCCATTTTTTATGTGTATTTTCATGACTGGGTTCCTGATGGTTGGCCGCCGGCAAGGATGGCCATGACGGCCATGCGTATGGCAATACCGTAAGTGACTTGTGGCAGAATCACCGATTGTTGCCCATCCGCTACGCCGGAATCAATCTCTACGCCACGGTTCATGGGGCCGGGGTGCAAGACGATGGCATCGGGTTTGGCTAGGCTCAGTTTCTCTTGGGTGAGGCCGTAGGTTTTAAAGTACTCTTGGGCGCTGGGTAACATGGCGCCGCTCATGCGCTCATTTTGCAAACGTAACATCATGATGACGTCGACGTCTTTTAATCCAGCACGCATGTCATGGTAAACGTGCACCCCTAGTTTCTCTACCTCCGCCGGCAGCAAGGTTTTAGGCGCAATCACGCGTACCTCGGGCACGCCTAATGTGGTTAAGGCGTGGATTTCAGAGCGGGCCACGCGAGAATGCAGGATGTCACCGACTATGGCCACGCGTAGATTATGCAAGTCTGGCTTGTATTTGCGTATGGTAAAGACATCTAGCAAGCCTTGTGTGGGGTGCGAGTGTCGTCCGTCACCGGCATTGATGATGTGGATGTGCTCGGGCACGTGTTTGGCGATGAAGTGCGCTGCACCCGACTGCGCGTGTCTTACCACAAACATGTCGGCATGCATGGCAATCAGGTTGTCCACCGTGTCTAAGATGGTTTCACCTTTAGATTGCGAGGAGGTGTTGACATTCAAGCTGATGACATCGGCCGATAAACGCTTGGCCGCGATTTCAAAGGTGGTGCGGGTGCGGGTGCTGTTTTCAAAGAAAAGATTGCAGACGGTTTTTCCGCGCAACAAGGGCACTTTTTTTACTTCACGCTCGGCCACCCCAACAAAGGATTCCGCCGTGTCTAAAATTTGATTTAATATTTTTTTCGGTAAACCTTCTATGGACAGAAGGTGGCGAAGTTGACCGTCAGAATAAAGTTGAGGGTTATGCATGCTTAGAGACCGCCTGATGGTTAGATGGGGTGAGCGATTTTAAGGTGAAGCCTAACTGGCCGTTAGCCAGTTGTATGAGTTGCAAATTTTCCGTGGGCTTAAGGTTTAAGTCCACGGCGGTGATTTGTGGACTAATCGGCAGTTCGCGGCCACCACGGTTGACCAATGCGATCAGCGTAATGCTGGCCGGTCGGCCGTAATCGAACAATTCATTCATGGCAGCGCGGGTGGTGCGACCGGTGAAAAATACATCGTCGATTAGAATAATGTGCTTGTTTTCAACGTCAAATGCGATTTGACTGGGCTGGTTATCTGGCTTGAGGCCGCGTTTAGCGTAATCGTCTCGATAGAATGACACGTCTAAGGTGCCGTGTTCAATCGCATGGGTGGCCAAGGTTTTGTCTAGCTTGGCCAGCAATCGTTGCATGACCCAAACTCCGCCACTTTGTATGCCCACCAGTGCGGTGTTTTTTTTCAGTAAAGGCAGCAGCTTATCTGCGAGTATGTTGATCAGCGCTTCTGCGTCGGGTAATTGGGATGGGTTTGTGGTCATGGCTTTAGGCAATCAAAATGGTGGCGATATCATAATTCATGTTTGTATACTGTCAAAATAGCTTTGTAGTATGGTTTGCGCGGCGACTTGATCCAAGTGGCTTTTTTGTGCGCGGCCTTTTAGCCCGGCTTGATTAAGTAATTCACTGGCAGCCACTGAGCTGTAACGCTCGTCTATCATCATTACCGGTAGGTTAAAACGGCCATTTAAACGCCGTGCAAATTTTGTGCATAACTGCGTGATCGGCGTTTCCTCGCCAGCCAAATTCAAAGGCAAGCCCACTAGCAGTAATTTTGGTTGCCATTCGGCTACAAGCGCTTCGATACAATTAAAACGCACGCTATTGCTCTCGTTGTCTATGGTGGTCAGCGCTTGAGCTTGCCCTATCAGGTGTTCGCCAACGGCTACGCCTATGCGTTGCTCACCAAAGTCAAAGCACATGGCGGTGCCGCGCATTATGGTTTCTTGTTGATAAACGCCTTCGTTATCTATCAGTTGGCCGTGCGCCGGCGCTTGACGAAGCATGCGCTCAGGCATGGCCTGCCACATCAGACAACATGGCGGGGTTGACCCCCAATAAAGCCAGGCTGGCGTTCAGCTTATCTTCGGCTTTGCATTCAAACAAAATTTTATGCAAGGTTTCGCCGTCTTTGGCTTGCACTGAAAGCCATGAGTTTGCGGCAATCTCTTGCTCCAATTGACCAGCGGTCCAGCCCGCGTAGCCCAAAGCCAGCAACATTTTTTTTGGCCCAGTGCCTATGGCCACCGATTCCAAGATGTCTTTCGACGTGGTTAGGGCGGTGTTTTCTGCTATGGATAGGGTGCTGTCCCATTCGCCACTGTGCTCATGCAGCACAAAGCCTCGTTCAGGTTGAACCGGTCCGCCATACAGGACGGCATTGTCTGCAAGCTCGCTTTGGGCTAGATCGACTTTTATTTTTTCAAATAAAGTTTCGTAGCTGAGGTCGGTGGGGCGGTTGATCATGACGCCCATGGCGCCATCTTGATTGTGGGTGCAGATGAAGGTGACTGACTTAGAAAAAAACGGATCCGTCATGCCTGGCATGGCGATGAGTAGGTGACCGGTGAGATTGACGTTTTCCAATGTGCTCATTCTAACATAGACGACTGATTATTATAGAAAAAAATATAAGTTAGGTTTTATTCTGCCTCTAGGTAGCCGCATACTTCTAAGCCAAAACCGGCCATGCTGGGCATTTTTCTTGGATTGGCCAACAATTTCATTTTGCCCACGCCACAATCCAATAGGATTTGTGAGCCTATGCCGTAGGTGCGTAATTCTTGGTTTATGCGCACCGGTTGATCGGCACCCACTATGCGTTCCACTATATTTTCGCCACTTTCTTGGTGGTGCAATAACACCATGACGCCGGCTTCCGCTTCCGCTATGACCTGCATGGCCGCCAAGGTATTCCAGCTATGCGAACAGCTAGAGCGATCCAGTAAGTCAAAAATGGACAAGGGCTCGTGCACCCGGACCAGTGTTTCCTGTGTGGGCGAAGGCTTGCCTTTGATGAGGGCTAAGTGCGTTTCCTTGGCAATTTTATCGTGGTAGGCGATCAGCTGCATGGTGCCGTAGGGCGTTAGGATTAATCGCTCAGCGGCGCGCTCAACTAAGCGTTCGGTTTGCGCGCGGTATTGAATGAGGTCGGCTATGGTGCCAATTTTAAGTTGGTGCTCGGCGGCAAAAGCTATTAGATCTGGCAAACGTGCCATGCTGCCGTCGTCTTTTAGGATCTCGCAAATAACACTGCTAGGCTCTGCGCCAGCCAATAGTGCTAAATCACAGCCGGCTTCGGTGTGCCCGGCTCTAACCAAGACGCCGCCGTCCATGGCGCTTAAGGGAAAAATGTGACCGGGGCTAACAATGTCTTTAGGTTTGGCCGTTTTGGCTACCGCCGCTTGCACGGTGCGCGCTCTATCGGCTGCTGAAATGCCCGTCGTGACGCCTTCAGCCGCTTCTATGGAAACGGTAAAGTTGGTACCCATACGGGCGCCATTTTTTTGCACCATTTTCGTTAGGTTTAATTGACGGCAACGCGCTTCCGTGAGCGTTAAGCAAATTAGGCCGCGTCCGTGTTTGGCCATAAAATTAATGTGCTCAGCGGTAACGAACTCAGCAGCCAGCACCAAGTCGCCTTCGTTTTCGCGATTTTCGTCATCGACTAACACAACCATGCGGCCGTGTTTGATTTCTGCAATAATTTCTTGGGCGCTGCTGATGGTCACTTTGCTTTTTCCAATGGCTTTATTGAGTGCGCAAGTTTGTTGGCTTCTGCATTCATTATTCGTTGGCCCATTGCGCCATGCGGTCGACGTAACGGGCAATTTGATCGACTTCTAAATTCACTTGGCTACCCACTACTAAAAATTGCAAGGTGGTGTTCTCTAGCGTGTGCGGAATTAAGTTCATGCTAAACACATCCTGCTCTATGCTGTTGATGGTCAGGCTGACGCCATTGACGGCGATGGAGCCTTTCGGTGCGATGTACTTGCTTAAGGCGTGCGGTGCACGGATGTCCAATTTCCAGCATTCGCCTAACTGTTCAAAGTTCAGCACGCTGCCCACGCCATCGACATGGCCGCTCACCAAGTGACCGCCAAGTCGGTCACTTAAGCGCAAGGCTTTTTCTAGGTTAACTGCTTGCGCTTGGTTTAATCCCACCGTCACGGCTAGACTCGCTTGCGAAACGAGCGCTTCGAAATGGCGCTCACTGACGGTGGTCGCGGTTAGGCATGCGCCGTTAACGGCAATGCTATCGCCACTTTTTACGTCCTGCAGACCTAAGTTTGCACAAGCAATGCTAAGCCTAAGGTCCGAGCCTATGGCTTGCACGCTGTCGATTTTTCCTACGCTTTGTATGATGCCAGTAAACATGCGGCAATTTTATCAGACTTAGCGCCACTTGGGCTCATTGCTTGCCTACAGAATACTTGATAGGCGCCGGCATAAGCCTGTTAGAATTTCACTTATGTGGCAAAAATTAAAATCATTAGCAAAGCAGTTTAGCGGCTTCGAGCTCTTGGTCGGCCTGCGCTATACCCGTGCTAAGCGTAAAAACCATTTCATTTCCTTTATTTCCTTAACCAGTATGCTGGGCATTGCGCTAGGCGTGGCCGCGCTCATCGTTGTGCTATCGGTGATGAATGGGTTTCAGAAGGAATTGCGCAGTCGAATTTTGGGGGTGGCCTCGCATTTGGAAATTAGTGGCCGCAATAATCAGCTAAACGATTGGCCGGCAGTAATGAATTTTGCGGTCAAGCAAGATCACGTGCTGGCTGCGGCGCCTTATATTATGGCGCAAGGGATGCTTAGCTACGATCAAGGTGTGCAAGGTGCGCTCATCCGTGGGGTGTTGCCTGTGGCTGAAGACGGCGTGGCCGACTTGGGCCGCAACATGAAAGTGGGGCAGTTGACCGACCTAAAAGCCGGTGAATTTGGCATTATTTTAGGCGCAGATTTAGCCTATAACTTAGGCGTGCAAGTTGGCGACAAAGTCTTGCTGATGGCGCCTCAAGGGCAATTTACGCCTACCGGCTTGGTGCCAAGGCTCAAGCAATTTACCTTAGTTGGTTTGTTTCAGGTGGGCATGTATGAGTATGACGCCGGTTTGGCATTGGTGCACTTAGACGATGCGGCTAAGTTATACCGCATGGCCGATAGCGTGTCGGGTTTGCGTTTAAAGCTCGATGACTTGTTTGATGCACCCGAGATAGGGGCAGCCATGAGCGAGCGGCTAAATAACCGATTGGCTGTGCATGATCAGTATTACGTGAGCGACTGGACCATGCAGCATGCTAATTTCTTTAAAGCCGTGCAGATGGAAAAGCGCGTGATGTTCATCATACTTACGCTGATAGTCGCCGTCGCGGCTTTTAATATCGTCTCGACTTTGGTGATGGCAGTAACGGATAAGCGCGCAGACATTGCAATCATGCGCACGCTGGGCGCCAGTCCTGGCAGCATACTCAGTATATTTATCGTGCAAGGCGCGCTGATCGGTTTGGTTGGCACCTTGCTGGGTGCCCTGATTGGCGTAGTGATCGCACTTAATATCAGTAGCATTATTCCGTTTATTGAAAATCTATTCCATGTGCAGTTTCTATCCAAAGAAGTCTATGCCATCAGCGAGCTGCCTTCTGACTTAATCTGGGGGGATGTGTGGCTTATCGTGTTGATGTCTTTTTCTTTGAGTTTGTTGGCCACGCTCTACCCAAGTTGGCGCGCCAGCAAGATCAATCCTGCGGAGGCCTTGCGTTATGAGTAAGGCGGCCTTGCATGAGGAAGTGCTGGCTTGTAGCGAGCTGCGTAAAACCTACCATGGCTTGGAGGTGGCGGTGTTAAACGGCATAGACCTGACGGTGCATGCCGGTGAGCAGATTGCCATCGTGGGTAGCTCCGGTTCGGGCAAAAGCACCTTGTTGCATTTATTGGGTGGCTTGGACGCCGCTTCTGCCGGCGAAGTGCGCGTACTCAAGCAAAATTTGGCGGCATTAAACGAAGCACAAAAAGGCGTGCTGCGTAATCGCAGCCTAGGCTTTGTTTACCAATTTCACCATTTGTTGGCAGAATTTACCGCCCTTGAAAACGTGGCCATGCCCTTGTTAATAAGGCGCATGCCGCGCGAGCAAGCCTTAGGTCTAGCGGCTGACATGCTGGCTAGAGTGGGCTTGGCGCATAGGCTGGCGCACATGCCGGGTGAGTTGTCCGGAGGGGAGCGGCAAAGGGCTGCGCTGGCTAGAGCATTGATCGCCGAGCCACAATGCATATTGGCGGATGAGCCAACTGGCAATCTGGATAGGCATACCGCGCACGCGGTATTTGATTTGTTATTAGGATTAAACCAAACGCAGCAAAGAAGTTTGGTGGTGGTGACGCACGACATCGAGTTGGCCAAAAAAATGCAGCGCCAATACCTGTTAGTTGACGGTAAGTTGCAGCCCTTGTAGATTCTTCATGGATTAGCCTAGCCATGACCCCTGTCGCAATAACGTTTGTTTTTGCTGCATGGGTGGTGCAACAGGCCGCAGTATTGCCCAGCTTAGCGGTGTTATTGGGCCTGTTGATAACTGCGCTGATTATTTTATGCCTAGTCTGGCGTAAGTTAGTGCCCAGGCGTCTCAATCCCTTATTGCTCAGCATAGCCAGTTTTTTAATAGGCTTGTGTTGGGCGGCTGGGTTTGCGCTATGGCGCTTGAGTGACGCTTTGCCTGTGGCTTGGCAGCAACAAAGCATAGAGGTGGTTGGGGTGGTGGCCAGTGTGCCGGAAGCCACGGAGCGGGGTCTGCGCTTTCGGTTTGATGTGGAAACCGTGCTGACAAAAGGTGCGATTGTGCCTCAGTGTATTAGCCTTAATTACTACGAGGCTGCCGCTGAGGGGGCGCTAAATCCATCCACTACTCTAGCGTATCCACCCCAAGTTGCCCCAAATTTGTTTCATGCCGGTCAGCGTTGGTTGCTGACTGTTCGCTTAAAGCGACCGCACGCTAGCATCAATCCGCACGGCTACGATTTTGAGTCGTGGGCGCTGGCGGAAAACATACGCGCTACAGGCAACATTAAAACCAACGAGGGCATGCGCAAGTTGGCAGACATGGTTTGGAAGCCAGGCTATGCCATCGAGCGAACACGCGAGCTTGTTAGGCAGCGCATCCTTCAAGTTTTGCATGGGCAAGCTTATGCGGGCATCGTATTGGCGTTGGTGATGGGTGACGACAGTCAAATTAATGCCGGCGATTGGCAGTTGTTTTTGCAAACCGGCACCAGCCATTTGATGTCTATTTCTGGCTTACACATCAGCATGTTGGCGGGTTTGGTATACGCCATGGTCGATTTTATTTGGCGGCGTAAGCCGCGCTTGATGATGCGTTTCCCTACCCGTAAGGCGGCCAGCATAGCCGGCTTTATAGGGGCGTTGATCTATGGCGTGCTAGCCGGTTTCTCCGTGCCTACCCAACGTACCTTGTACATGCTGGCTGTTCTGGCCTGGGCCTTGTGCTCAAGTAGGTCTATAGCCCTGAGCCAAGTGCTGGCGCTGGCATTGGCGCTGGTGGTTTTATTGGACCCATGGGCGGTCAATGCCCCGGGTTTTTATCTGTCCTTTGGCGCCGTGGCTGTCATGGCCTATGCCTTGGGTGGCGGCATCGCTAAGCAAACATGGCTTAAAACTGCAGTAAAAGCCCAGTGGGCGGTAACCGTTGGTATGGTGCCAGCTGTATTGATTTTGTTTAATCAAACCTCGCTTATTTCGCCTATTGCAAATGCCGTCGCCATCCCATTGATTAGTTTTGTGGTGACGCCTTTGGCCTTGTTAGGCAGCTTTTTTTTCATGGATTGGCCTTTGCACTTGGCTTACGCCAGCCTCGACTTTTGCATGGCCATGCTAAACAGCATGAACCGGCTACCGTTTGCTACGTGGCAGCAGCATGCTCCGACAAGCTGGACCATGCTGCCGGCTTTATTGGGCATGGTTTGGCTGCTATTGCCTGCGGGCTTTCCTATGCGCTATTTAGGCTTGCTGACGCTCTTGCCCATGCTGCTTGTGCTGCCCGAGCGACCCTTGCCAGGCGAAATGAAAGTCACTGTGCTGGATGTCGGGCAAGGCTTGAGTGTGGTGGTGCAAACTGCCAAGCACAGTTTGGTTTTTGACGCCGGCCCAAAATACGATAGCCAAACGGATGCCGGCAGTCGCATTGTCTTTCCGTTTTTGCGGGGTGCTGGGGTAGCCAAGCTGGATGGATTGGTGATTAGCCATAATGATATAGATCACAGCGGCGGCATGCAGTCTTTGTTGGCCTTGCTGCCGGTTACTTGGCTGGCCAGTTCTTTGCCTTCGGATGCAGTTGGATTGGTTGGGCAGCGGCAGCTAAGGTGCCATGCAGGGCAAACTTGGGTGTGGGATGGGGTGCGCTTTGACATGCTCCACCCCAGCCTTGCCAGTTATCAAGATGAGGCTATTGAGGATAATAATCGCAGTTGTGTTTTAAAAATTAGCAGCTTAGCCGGCACGCTGTTATTGACCGGCGACATAGAAAAAACAGACGAGCGCTGGCTTTTAAATAGCTTGCCCGCTGCTTTAGCCAGTGATGTATTGGTGGTGCCGCACCATGGCAGCCGCACCTCATCCAGTCAGGAGTTTATCGAGGCGGTGGCGCCAACTGTGGCTGTGTTTACCTCGGGTTATTTAAATCGCTATCGCCATCCCAGCCCCGAGGTGTGGCAGCGCTATGAAGCGCAGGGCGTGCACGTATACCGCTCGGACTTTGCAGGCGCCATCGAAATACGTTTTGTTAAAGGCCCTAAAGAGGGCGCTCCCAGCATACATTTAGTGCCATGGCGGCAACAATACCCGCGTTATTGGCATGATGTATATTAGTTGGCTGGTCGGCTTGTCTGTGCACATCCAGCTTGCCCAAATTGGCCTGACCAGCTAAAGTATCGCAGGAATAAATTGCCCGTTCATTTTGAGTGGGATTAATGGCGTTAGAACTAAAAAGGGAGTCGCATTGTGTGGGAAATTATAGTAGCTGCAGGTTGGCCTATTTGGCCGTTGATTATTGCATCCGTCATTGCCTTGGCCATCATAGGCGAGCGTGCTTTTGTATTGCGTGAGAGCGCCGTCGCACCCGCCAATTTGTTGCCTGAAGTGCAGGCGTGGTTAGCAAAAGGCGGCATCACTAATGAGACTGTGGCCCGTTTGGAGCAGCATTCTATGTTAGGACGCTTGTTTGCCAGTGCCTTGAGTAATGCAACCCATAGTCGCGAAGTGACGAAAGAAGCCATAGAAGAATCAGGTCGTGCGGTGGCGCATGATTTAGAACGCTATTTATCGACCCTAGGCACCATTGCAACGGTTGCGCCCTTGCTAGGTTTGTTGGGTACCGTTATTGGGATGGTGGAATTGTTTGGTGCGTTTACCAGCAGCGGCCATGATATAGCGCAATTTGCGCGCGGTATTTCGGTGGCCTTATATAACACGGCAGCCGGTATTGTTGTGGCTGTGCCGGCCATGGTGGCTTACCGTTATTTCCGTTCTCAAGTCGATGACTTGCTAGTGGGCATGGAACAGCAAGCAATTAAATTGGTGGAAATCATCCACGGTCAACGCGATTAAGACATTCTGGGGAAATAACATGAATTTACAACGTGGGAAGCGGCATGAAGACCTCGAAATGAATCTCGTGCCATTGATAGACGTGCTGTTAGTGATCATCATTTTTTTGGTGGTCAGTGCCACGTTTTCGCGTACCAGCGAATTGCAGATTAATTTGCCCACCGCCCAAGCCAATGTGCCGCAAGAAAAACCCTTGACCATAGAGGTGGGCGTTGATGCCAGCGGCCAATACGTAATTAATGGTAAAAGCTTATCCGATGTCAGCGTTGCCGGCATTGCATCCGCTTTGCAAGCGGCGGCAGACGGCGGCAAGGAGCCCACCATTATCATTAATGCCGATGCCAAGAGCACCCATCAGTCTGTGGTGGATGTCATGGAGGCGTCCCGCACCGTGGGCTACACCCACATCACCTTTGCGACGCAATCCAAATAAATAAAGCCATCTATAAAATTCGATGGCACAAGCTTGCCGTGGTTAATTTTTCAAGATGGCGTATTTTCCACCCATTTCTAAATCTCAGCATGTGATGGCAACTCCGGCGGCCTCTTCAAACAATCATTTTCTACGCCTGTGGTCGTATGCCAGGTTGCACCTATTAGTCTGCCTATTGGGTGTGATGGCGCTGATCTTGCTCGCCTTTAGCAATACGGCTTTCTTGGTGCTCATAAAGCATGTCACCGACGAAGGCTTTGTCAAGCAATCGGCCGGTAATCTGGCTTACTTGCCTTTGCTATTGTTTGCATTATTGGCCCTACGCGCGCTATCCGGTTTTGCGGCCAATTTTTCCATGCGTTGGTTGGCCCGTCGTGTCGTGGCCGACCTGCGCTTGGATGTGTTTAGGCAACTCATGCGTTTGCCGCTGGGTTTCTATGATCAAGCAGCCAATGGCAAGCTGGTGTCTAAGATGGTCAATGATGTTGAGCAGATGGCCAATGCTGCCACCAAATCCACGCTGACCATAGTGAGAGATAGCCTCACGGCCATAGGCATCATGGCGTATATGCTGTATTTGGATTGGCGGTTGACGCTTATTTTTGTTTTGTTGGCTCCTCTGATGGCGACCTGTTTGAAAACCATGGCGCCGCAGTTGCGCGACGCCGGTCGAGAGGTGCAGTCTAGCTTAGGTGACATGACTCAAGTGGCTCAGGAAGCCATTGCCGGTCAGCGCGTGGTCAAAATATTCGCCGGTCAAAATTACGAAAACGAACGTTACGCCAAAGCCGTCATCAACAATCGACGCTTGCAAACGCGATTGGCGCGCCTGGCTGGTTTAAATAGCATGGTGGTCGAGTTGTTGGCCGCCGTGTCCTTGGGCTTAGTGGTGTATTACGCCATAGGCAAATTCAGTGCGGGCGAGTTTGCGGCATTTGTTGGCGCGCTATTGATGCTCATCGCTCCCATCAAAAATTTAACGGCCATGAACGAGGACGTGCAGTTGGCGTTAGCGGCTGCGCAAAGTGTTTTCGCTTTAGTTGATTTGGATCCCGAACAAGAAGACGGGCAGCCTATGCCGCATCGCACAAAAGGGGAGATCGAGTTTAAAGATGTGCTGTTGGCCTACCCGAATACCAAGCGGCCAGCATTAAACCGGATTAGCTTGAGTATTAAGCCGGGCGAAAGGTTGGCATTGGTAGGGCGTTCCGGTGGTGGAAAAACCAGTCTAATCAATTTGTTGCCCAGGTTTTATGAATTGCAGCAAGGGCAGGTGCTGTTGGACGGTGTAGACATGCGTGATTTGGCTTTGGCGGATTTGCGCCAGCAGTTCTCCTTGGTCAGTCAGGATGTGATTTTATTTAACGATACGGTGTTTAATAACATTGCTTATGGTTTGTTGGGCAACGCCAGTGAGGCGGACGTGATTTCTTCCGCCAAGGCTGCGCATGCATGGGAATTCATAGAGCAACTGCCAAATGGCTTGCAACAAGAATTGGGTGACCGGGGTTTGCAATTGTCCGGTGGGCAGCGCCAACGCATCGCTATTGCCCGAGCCATTTTAAAAAATGCGCCTATCTTGTTGCTGGACGAAGCCACCTCAGCCTTGGATAGCGAGTCCGAGCAGCATGTGCAACAGGCGTTGGACAGCTTGATGCAGAATCGCACCAGCATCGTCATCGCCCATCGCTTGAGTACCATAGAAAATGCCGATCGTATTATGGTGATGGAGCAGGGGGAGGTGGTTGAAATTGGCACGCACCAAGCTTTGCTTGAGCAAGCTGGGCATTATGCCAAGCTTTACCATAAGCAATTTGCTGCGCAGGCCTAAGTATGGCCAGGCTTGGGCTTAAATGAAGGTCTGGTTGCAGAAACAATGGCAAGTTCGCTCGTCTTGGCAGTGGGTGTTGTTGCCGCTGTCCTGCATTTTTATGGGTTTGGTGGCCCTAAGAAAAGCCATGTACAGGCCGGGTTTGTTAAAAAGCAGCCGATTAAGCGTGCCGTTGATTGTGGTGGGGAACATCAGCGTTGGCGGGACCGGCAAGACCCCGCTGGTTATTTACTTAGTTCAGCAATTGCAAGCGGCGGGATTGAAGCCTGGTGTTATTAGCCGTGGCTATGGCGGTAAGCAGCAAACCGCCACCCCGGTATACGCTGACAGCAACCCTGGCTTGGTTGGTGATGAGCCGGTCTTGATTGCGCAACGCACGGCATGCCCGGTCTATGTGGGAAACAATAAAGTAAAACTAGGGCAAGCTCTGCTGCAGGCTAATCCGCAGTGCAACGTGATTATTAGTGACGACGGTTTGCAGCATTATGCCTTGCAGCGAGACGTGGAAATTGCCACAGTCGATGCCACTCATCCATTTGGTAATTTTAGATTGCTACCGGCTGGGCCTTTGCGCGAAAAGGTGGCTAGACTCAAGCAGGTGGATGCGGTGGTGCTGAGTGGCCGTCAGTCCGGAGAGTTAACTGGCGTCGGGTTGTCGCGCTGCTTTACCATGACCTTGCATGGGGATTTGTTTTATTCCCTAGATCGCTCACAAGCGCCCAAGTCGGCCAAGGAATTTCAGGATAAAAATACAGTGGCCATTGCGGGCATAGGCAAGCCGCAACGTTATTTTGATCAGCTCACTGCTTTGGGGCTACAATTTGAGACTAGGGTTTATCCTGATCATCATGCGTTTAGCACTGCCGATTTTGCGCAGTTGGCAGGCAAGACCATACTGATGACAGAGAAAGATGCGGTTAAATGCAGCGCTTTTTCAGGATTGGATGCCTGGTACTTACCCGTGACAGCATCGGTTAGCAGTTCGGCTGACCTGAATTTTATTTCGTTTATATTGCAAAAGTTGAGAAGTTGATATGGATGCCAAGTTGTTACAAATATTAGTTTGCCCAGTGACAAAAGGTCCTCTGACCATGAATAAAGCCGGCAATGAGCTTATTTCCAAGTCTGCCAGGCTCGCCTACCCGATTAAAGATGGCATACCGGTCTTGCTGGAAGAAGAGGCGCGTAAATTAACGGATGACGAAGCGCTTGGCTAATGCGCAGGATACGGTCAGCACACTGTCGTTTAATGTGTTGATCCCGGCGCGTTATGACAGCGTTAGGTTGCCAGGCAAGCCGCTGCTTGATATTGCCGGCAAGCCCATGGTGGTTAGGGTGGCTGAGCGTGCTGCCTTAAGTGGCGCAAAACAAGTGATGGTTGCTACCGATGATGAGCGTATTATGCAGGCGGTAAAGCAGCATGGCTTTGACGCTTGCATGACGCAGGCTAGGCACTTGAGTGGTACCGATCGAATTGCCGAGGTGGCCATGCAGCAAGAGTGGTCAGATGAGACCATAGTGCTTAACGTGCAAGGTGATGAGCCCTTGATATCGCCGACTTTGATAGCCGAGGTGGCGCATCAGTTAAATAACGATAAGTCGGCAGCGATGGCCACCGCTTGCTTTGTCATTAGCAATGAGGCTGATTTTCTAAACCCGAATGTGGTTAAGCTTGTGATGGACAAACACGGTCATGCGATGAATTTTAGTCGCGCACCCATTCCTAGCAGCAAGCCCATAGCTACATATAGGCATGTTGGCATTTACGCGTATAGGGTTAAGTTTTTAAAACTGTATACCAGCCTACCTCAATCTGCATTAGAAAAAACGGCGGCATTGGAGCAGTTGCGAGCTCTGCATTACGGTTACAAGATCGCCGTTCATGTGAGTAGTCAAACGCCTGTCACCGGGGTGGATACCATGGAAGACCTTGTAGCTGTGCGTGCCCGTTTCCAATCTCGCCAGAGCTAACGCACTAAATGCCCAAGTGTTTTAATTGATCCAGTAAAGAAAGCGCTAAATGACCTTGCGCTAAATGGCTAGGTTTGCTATAGTCTCATCTCTCGACGGCACCAATGTCGAATCGGACGCGGGATGGAGCAGTCTGGCAGC
>SXLB01000032.1 GCA_005777825.1 Methylotenera sp.
AGCCACCAATCTGGCTTCCTACCTAGCAGTTTCAGGGCACAGGGTGCTGCTACAAGATTTGGACAGACAACAATCGTCAGCACAATGGCTAGGCAGAAGGCCGGCCGACTTCCCCTTAATACACAGCTACAACGCGCACACTAAAGAAAAATCAAACGATGCCACTTGGGTGGTCACTGACACGGCCGCTGGCCTGCGCGATGAAAAATTAGCCGATGCCGTCAAACAAGCCGATTGCGTGATTGTGCCCATCCAACCGTCTGCTTTTGACATGGGTGCCAGCAGCGATTTTCTTGATCGTTTAGCCGAAGAAAAAGCCGTGCGTAAAAACAAAACCTTTGTCGCCTTGGTCGGCATGCGCGTTAACAGTCGCACTCACGCCGCCGCCACCCTAGCCAATTTCATGGAAGAAACCGGCTTCCCCGTGCTCACCTACCTCAGAAACGCGCAGGTCTATGCCACGGCGGCCGAATTAGGCATAGGCTTGTTTGACATGCGCCCCTCCCTGGTTGCGCAAGACATGGAGCAATGGGCGCCGTTGCTAAACTGGATTAACGAAGCCACCGCGGAATAAAAAAAGCACCCGCAATAATTTGTCAGTGCTCGAGTAAAAAAGCGCAATTAAAGCCGACCTATTTGCTGATAGCCGGCTTGATTTGGCCTTAATTTTTTTCTTTATTTAACTTCTCTGCCTTTTGTTTCTCTGCTTTCTCTTTAGCTTCTTTCTCTTTGGCTGCTTTCTTGGCTTCTTTCTCTTTAATGGCAAACATATTTTTACGCCATTCCGACAACAACTCGTCGTCAATTTCCAACTGGATAGCCAAGGCTTCTAAGGTAGTTAATTTTTTATCTTCCAGTTTTCGAGCAGGCTTACCGCGCATTCTGCTCAATAAACGTTGCGATTCGTCTTCGCTTAATTGTTTGGCTTTTTCTAAGTATTCGTCCGCCGCCGGTTTAATTTTCATGCTCACTCCCTAAATTGGTTATTTTCAACAGGGATGAGTTTAGCGATTTTAATCGAGCCGTAGGTTACACATTTATGACAACATAAAACGGACTCTTTTTAAATTTTAAGCTTTCTTATTTATGTCATATTCAAAAGCTAAGATAATTTTTATCACTCCTTGAGATCCTATCTCACCTCGGGGCACCTTAAAATGTGCCCCTCTTTTTTGCCCTGAATTAGTCGCTGCTTATTTCCAGCATCACTTCGTTGCGCCGCAAAAAGGGTAAGGTCCATGGCGGGTTATACCTGGCTAATTCAGGCGGACCTTTGCTGGTCAATTTTTTAACAGCCAACCATGTTGTTAGCTCTTTTAACTTAGCCTGCATTTTCTCGCCGTCCACCCAACCGGAAAAACGCACCACGGCATAACGTTTGGCTGCGATGGGTTTGATGACTACTTGTGGATTGTTGGGTTTAGGCAGCGTCGCTAAGGTAAAGTGACTGGGCATAACAAACCACACGCGCCAGCCTTTTTGTTCCGATTGGATGGTCACCGGCGCGGTCATGGCAATTTTTTCAGAACGGGGCTCCACCGTTACCGGCGCGGTCATGCTGATTTTTTCGCTTCCACCGGAAGCCGCCGTGTTGTTTCCAAAAATGTAGTCGGCTAATAAGCGAAATCCTGCGCTGGTGGCCTCGCTCATGTCGCCCTCAAGCAGCACTTCTGCAATGAGTTTGCTGTCATAGGCACGCACTTCAAATGCGCCGTCTTTTTCAATTAGGCTGTATTTTGCTTCTTCTGTGGCCATGGCTTTGCCTGCGCTAAATAATAGGGTAATGAACGATAGTAGCACTGCTGCGTATTTCATTATGATTGATCCTAAAGTGATGGCTAATAAAAAAGGAGCCTGACGGCTCCTTAATTTAACGGTTGGCGCTGAATGCACGCCCTTACATTAACCGCATTTGCTCTCGCCGCAATTTAGGCAAGTCAAACAACCGTCCATGACGATGGCGGCTTTGGTGTTACACTTAGCACACAATTGCGCGCCCTTAGGAAAGCCTTCAGCCGTCACTTCGTCGCCGGCTTTAGCGTGCTTTTCTAAGTACTCGGCTTTTTTCTCGTCCACCAATTTTTGTTGGTGTTGATCCAAGCCGGCTTTTTTCAGCATGCCAATTTCTTGCAAGTGCTGTTCCACCACTTCACCGATTTCAGCCACCAAACTAGGCACAAATTTGCCGCCTTTTTTAAAGTAACCGCCGCTCGGTTCAAACACGCTTTTTAATTCTTCCACCAAGAAGGTCACGTCACCGCCCTTACGGAACACGGCCGACATCACGCGCGTCAGTGCCACTATCCATTGAAAGTGTTCCATGTTTTTGGAGTTAATAAAAATCTCAAACGGACGACGGTGTTCTTGCGGCGTGTCTTCGTTCATGATCACGTCGTTAATGGTGATGTAAAGCGCATGCTCGGTCACCGGCGTTTTGATTTTATAGGTGTTGCCCACTAGCTTGTCTGGGCGGCTTAGCGGCTCACCTAATTGCACCACTTTGGTGGCGGCTTTGTGTGCTTCTAATTCTGCTGCTTTTACTTCTGCGTCTTTTTTATCTTGCTCGTTAACCAACGCGTAGCCGACGATTTTCTTTTCAATTTTAGTTGCCATGTTCTTATCCTCTTAATCGGTCTGTGTTCTAAAAATAGCGCCTAGAACTTACCGTAATAGCCTTCTTTAAGTGCGTCGTACAGATTGGCTGCAGAGTGAGTTTCACCGTCGTATTCAATCTCTTCGTTGCCTTTCACTTCCAATTCCGTACCGTCGTCCAAAGTGAATTTGTAGGTGGTGTTTTCCAAATCTTTTTCAGTCACCAACACGCCTTGGAACGCTTCTGGATTGAACCTAAAGGTAGTGCAACCTTTTAGGCCTTTGTCGTAGGCATACAAATAGATGTTTTTGAAATCTTCAAAATCGTAATCAGTAGGCACGTTTATGGTTTTAGAAATCGAGCTGTCTATCCATTTTTGTGAAGCCGCTTGGATATCCACGTGCGCTTTGGCTTGTATGGTAGAAGAGTCCAAAAAGTAGTCCGGTAATTTTTCGTCCTCTAACTCACTAAACGGCATGGCCTTAGCATTGATTAATTCACGGTAAGCCAACAATTCGTAAGAGAATACGTCGACTTTTTCTTTGGATTTTTTACCTTCACGAATCACGTTACGGGCGTAATGGTGGGCAAACGATGGCTCAATACCGTTACTGGCGTTGTTCGCCAAAGACAAGGAAATGGTACCAGTCGGCGCAATCGAACTATGGTGGGTAAAGCGTGCGCCCTTAGTGGCGATTTGGTTGCGCAAGCCTTCCGGAAATTGCTGCATGTAGCGACTGTATTTGCCTAACAACACTTTACCGGCAATTTTGCTGCCGACTTTGATGCCGTCTGCAGCCATTTCTGGGCGCTTGGCGAGCATGTCCGCCGTCACTTCAAATTTCTCTTCCATGATGGGTGCCGCGCCTTTTTCTGTGGCCAATTGCACAGCCACGTTCCAACCTTCTTCGGCCATGACGCGCGTCACTTCTTCGGTAAATTTAAGGGACTCATCCTCACCGTATTTCATTTTCATCATGGTCAGGCTAGAACCCAAGCCTAAATAGCCCATGCCGTGACGGCGCTTACGCATGATTTCATCGCGTTGTTCTTGCAATGGCAAGCCGTTAATTTCCACCACGTTGTCTAACATGCGGGTGAAAATGGCCACCACCTCACGGTATTCTTGCCAATCAAAAAACGCTGCATCGGTGAAAGGGTGCTTAACAAAACGGGTTAGATTAACCGAGCCCAGCAAGCAAGCGCCATAAGGCGGCAAAGGTTGCTCGCCGCAGGGGTTGGTGGTGCGGATGTTTTCGCAGAACCAGTTGTTGTTCATTTCATTGACGCGATCGATCAAGATAAAACCCGGCTCAGCAAAATCGTATGTGCTGGACATAATCACGTCCCACAAGCGACGCGCCTTAATGGTTTTATACACGCGGCAGGCTACTTTACCGGCATCAACGCCGTCGGTTTTAGTGAGGTATTTACCTTTAACTGGCCACTCGCGCCACACCACTTGTTCGGCATCGTTCACATTCAAACCGTCCACGATGGCTTCTTTTTCTGTCACCGGGAAAGCCAATTTCCACTCGGCATCGGCTTTAACCGCTTCCATGAATTCTTTGGTGATCAAGCATGACAAATTGAACTGACGCAAACGGCCATTTTCACGTTTGGCTTTAATAAAGTCAGTCACGTCTGGGTGGGAAATATCAAAGGTGGCCATTTGCGCACCACGACGGCCACCGGCACTGGACACGGTGAAACACATTTTGTCGTAGATATCCATGAAGGACAATGGGCCGCTGGTGTAAGCGCCGGCGCCGGCCACAAAGGCACCTTTAGGACGCAAGGTAGAAAACTCGTAACCTATGCCGCAACCGGCTTTTAGGGTTAAACCCGCTTCGTGCACCTTGCCCAAAATGTCGTCCATGCTGTCGGTGATCACGCCAGACACCGTGCAATTAATGGTGGAGGTAGCGGGTTTGTGCTCTAGCGCCCCGGCATTAGATGTAATGCGACCGGCTGGAATGGCACCGCGGCGCAAAGCCCATAGAAATTTCTCATGCCACTCGGCCCGCTTTTCATCCGTGGTTTCAACGTCCGCTAAGGCCCGTGCCACGCGCGCATAGGAGGCGTCCATGTCGGCATCCACGTGCTCACCGCTTTTGGTTTTTAAGCGGTATTTCTTATCCCAGATGTCCAGCGACACAGGCTGTATGGAAATCTCTTTTTCTGAATTTGCCTGCGACGTGCTTGCTGATTCAACTGCTTTAAGCATGGATGCTTCTCCCTAAAACGGTTAACTTAGCGGAGGGTAATGCACCCTGCCACGCTAAGCCCGTGATTTTTAATTAAAAACTTTTATTCTTGACAACGCTATGGGCAAAAAGCACAAGATGTTGTGTATGAAGCAGAAATTTATGCCTTTATTTTGTGTCCGTCAACCCTATTTTCGTTCAGTTTTTTTGCCCCATTTTGGGGTGTTTTTTTGCAAATGGCGCCGCTATTTGCATAGCGCGATAGTTGCCATCAGCTGCTTATCATTATTAATAAAAAAATAAATTAAAATAATTTTCTAGTAAAAATTTTTAGTTTATGCATACCCCGCCGTCGAGTAAAACCGGCTTGGGATTTTTATGAGAAAATGCAGCATGCCCCGTTTTTTTTATTCCGCGCTGTTGACTTTTCTGCTGCCCTTGCTGGCCGCCAAGCTAGCCTTACGCTGCATCAAACAAACGGCTTATCGGCCACACTGGCGTGAGCGCTTTGGATTTTATAGGCTGCCACGCCAGTCTGGCCTCATTTGGTTGCACTGCGTGTCGGTGGGCGAAACGCGTGCGGCGGCGCCACTGATCCACGCCCTACTTGAGCAATACCCCGAGCGCAGCCTATTGCTTACCCACAGCAGCCCTAGTGGTCGTGCCACCAGCGAGGCGCTGTTTGGCAATCGCGTGCAACGCGCTTACCTGCCCTACGACTTGCCTTTTATGGTGCGGCGCTTTTTAAAGCATTTTCAACCTGACTTAGGCGTGCTGCTGGAAACGGAAATTTGGTTTAATTTACTCGCCGCTTGCCAACAACGGCAGATTCCCGTGCTGCTAGCCAACGCCAGGCTGTCAGATAAATCCGCTAGAGGCTATGCCAAATTGGGGAGCTTGGCGCAAAACGCGCTCCTAAGCTTGCACTTAATTGCCGCGCAAACGCCGAATGATGCCAAGCGTTTTCAAAGCCTAGGAGCAAGGCGTGTGGAGACCCTGGGCAATTTAAAATTCGACGCCTTGCCGCCTAGCGGGACTGAAGCAGCGGCCCAGCAATTAAGGTGCTGGTTTGGCATGCAGCGGCCAGTATTTTTAGCGGCCAGCACCCGCGAGGGCGAAGAAGAATTAATCTTGGATGCGCTAGCGGCAACGCCCATAGACGACTTGCTGACGGTCATCGTGCCGCGTCATCCGCAACGCTTTGGCCCAGTGGAAGCCTTACTCAAACGACGTGGTGTCGCCTACGAAAAGCGCTCGCAGCTGATCATGGAAGTAAACCGCTGCACCCAAGTGATATTGGGCGACAGCATGGGTGAGATGTATGCCTATTACGCCAGTGCCGACCTGTGTTTAATCGGTGGCAGCCTGCTGCCTTTTGGCGGGCAAAATTTGATAGAGGCGATGCGCTTGGGTAAGCCGGTCTTGCTGGGGGCGCACACCCATAACTTTGAGCACGCGTCCAATCAGGCGGTGGACCAAGGCGCCGCTCTGCGTGTTAACAGCGCCCAAGAAATCAGCGCTGCGCTGCTTACCTTGATGCATCAACCGGAGCGGCTAAACAAAATGGGCACCAAAGGCTTAAACCTCTGCCAAGCCTCACTTGGTGCGACGGCAAAAACGCAAACGCTCATTGCCGCCACACTAGAATCTCAAGCGGGGACTTAAGGCTGCAAACTGATGTTCTTCATGGCCATGTCGACTACTTTTTTCGCCAAGCCGGTCAATTCTTGATCGGCATCCGCTTGGTCTCTGAAGCTGTCACTGCTAATGGTTAGCATGGTGGCTTTTAGCAACTCGCCACTGACGCTATCGCTGACTTTGCTTTCGATTAACAGCATGGCGGTTTTTTTATCTTTGCCAGCGGCTTTAGAGGCCAACTTCAGCACCGCCGACACCGGCAAAATATTTCTCGGCTTAAAACCCTCACCCGCCACATCCGCACCAGAAATCGCCACATTGACTTTTAGTGTGCCAGGGCCGGCTTTATCGGTTAAGGCAATCACTTTGCCAATTTTTTGTTTAATGCCGTCTTCCAACGTGGCCCTGGTTTTTTCCATGGTATCGGCGGTGACTTTGTCGCTTACCCCGGCTTGGTTAATCAGCACGCTGTCTATCATCACCGCTTGGTAATTACTTGGATCAAATTTAGTGCTGGTGTAGCGAAACGCCTTGCTGCCCTCGGGACTATTAATTGGCTGCAACAAACTGATGTCAGTAAAAAATCCGCTATCCGGTTTGTCGGATTTAAGTAAATCGTTGGCGGCATAAGCCCTGATGCTTAGCAATGCGCCCATCACTATGCCTGAGATAACAAGGGTATTTTTTACGGTCAGTTTCATGGATTTTTTTCCGAGTAATTAAGTTGTATGCCACAATTAAAACACAGAACCTTGCATAACTAATTTCAGGAGAAAAAAATGTTAGCAAAAGTATTGATGCTGGTAGTCGGTTTTAGTCTAGTGGGCGTAGCGCAAGCAGACGACAGCGCTAAGGCCAAAGAAATCACCGCCAAATTTAAGGCTGCCGATAAAAATGTCGATGGCCAATTAAGCTTAGACGAAGCCAAAGCCGGCATGCCTAGAGTGGCTAAGGGATTTGATAAGATTGATGTGGAGAAAAAAGGCTACGTCACGCTGGCGCAAATTATCGCCATGGCCAACTAAGCCCAAGCCTAAGCTAAGCCTAAGCAAAGCAAAGTTAAGTTAAGTTTAGGCGAAGTTAAATTTAGGCGTAAAAAAGCGGGCTAGCCTGCTTTTTTAACGTATTAGCTGGCTGATTTTTTTAAAGGCATCGCCTTCGGCCCGGCCCAACCATTCAAACACGATGGATTCGCTGTTGCTGATAATACATCCGGCCTCGCGCATTCTGGCCACGGCATTGGCTTTGTTAGCAGGTTGGCGTGAAATAATGGCGTCTTCCGCCACGCACACTTGTTTACCCGCGGCCATTAAATCCAGCGCCGTTTGCAAAATGCAGATGTGCGCTTCCATGCCAGCCAACACGATTTGTGAGCGATCCCGGCTAAATTGACGCTTCACTTTGGCTTCTGCCAAGCAAGAAAAAACGGTTTTTTCCACCGGTATCACGCCCGTCAGTTGCGCCAGCAAACCAGGATCCGTATGGCCCAAGCCCTTAGGGTATTGCTCGGTAAGAATAACCGGCACGGCCAACAAGGCAGCAGCTTGTGCCAGTATGCCGGTCTGCTTCAGGCAAGCAACCATGTCCGCTTCCGGCATGACGCCGATTAAACGCGTTTGCACATCGACGATGAGCAACTGACTTAAGTCCACTTTTAATAGATTAGGCTGCATGGTTTATTCCAACTGTTGGTTAATGTCGACTAAATCGGCCGCGGCCACGATGCCCGCAGCGGTTTTTAAACGGATGATGTTGGTTAAATAATTGTAGCGTGCCTGCAAGGCATCGCGCTTGGCGCCGAATAACTGCTGCTGCGCATTTAACACATCGACACTGGTGCGCACGCCAACTTGGTAGCCTAACTGGGTGGCATCCAATTGGCTTTGGCTGCTGATCACCGCTTGGTCCAGCGCTTTTAATTGGGCGATGCTGCTGCTTAAATTTAAGTAAGCGCGCTGGGTATCGAGCTCGGTCTGACGGCGCACCAAATCCAAATCGTCCTGCGCTTTTTGTTTATTCAGCACCGCTTGGCGCACCCGCGAGCTGGTGGCACCGCCTTCATAAAGCGGGATTTGCAATTGCAAGCCTATGCTGCCCACCTGCAATTCGTTGCCGGTACCAAAACGCGACACACTGCCGTTGGCATAAGAATCGGTGTAACTGGCGACCGCATCCAAGGTGGGCAAATGACCGGCTTGGTTACGGGCAATCTCTTGCTCAGCCAATTTGGCGGCATCTTGTTGAATTTGTATATTGAGGTTATTCATCAAGGCCAGCTCTTGCCAAGTGGCCATGCTTTGCCCCATTTCATTGGGCTTTAGCTGTGGCTTAACGCTAGCCAAACGCTGCGGCAATTGGCCAGTGATGGCTTGCACCGCGTGCTTGGCTATGGCAAATTCATTCAGCGCAGCAATTTCTTGCGCTGAGGTTAAATCGTAACGGGCTTGCGCTTCATTGGCGTCAGTAATGGTGGCACTGCCTAAATCAAAATTGGCCTGCGCTTGCGCCAATTGGCTGGCGATGGCGGCTTTTTGCGCGCCTATCAATTCGATTTTATCTTGCGCCATTAACACGTCAAAGTAAGCTTGCGTGGTGCGTAACATCAAGGCCTGTTGGGCTAAGTTTAGCTGTTTATCGGCTTGGCTAACTTGCGTGGCCGCCTGCTCTATTTGTATTAAATTTTGTTTACGGAAAATCGGTTGGCGCGCATCCACCCCGTAGCGGTAGTTTTCAAAACTGGATTTGCTTGATTCGGCAGAGCTCAAATAATCGATATTGGATTTGAGTGCGTTGGTATCGGCATTAAAGTTCACCGTGGGTCTATACAAGGCCTTGCCTTGCTCGATGATTTCTTGCGCCGCGCGGTTGGCGCTTAAGGCCGAGGCCAAGCTGGCATCGTGCGCTAAGGCTTGTTGGTAAACGTCCATCAATTTTAAGGGCTGCGCTTGCAAGCTGATTGGCTCCGCTGCATAGGCGGTCATGGTCAGCAGCAATGCCGGCAACAGCCAAACGGCTGAACGCCTAGTCATGTTTTGCAATGGCGTGGGCTTAAAATTCAAATTGACTCGCAACAGGGGCATGCGCCAATAAGGGCAAGCAGGTTTCAAATAGGTTTTCTTGACGGCATGCGCCGTCGGTCACGCGTTGGCTTAAGGTGGCTTGCATAATCGGCAAGTCCCCATGCACCACAAACATACGACCGCCTATTTTTAACATTTGTTCAACCGCCACTGGGTATATATGCAAGGAACCGGCAAACACAATCACATCATACGGTGCCTCGGCCGCGTAACCGTTGGCAGCATCGGCCACGATCAAACTGACGTTGTGTATGCCTTGTTGCTTTAAACGGGCACCTGCTTGCGCCGACAACTCGGGCACGATTTCCAGGGCATAGACGTGCGCTGCCTGTTTGGCTAATAAGGCGGTTAAATAGCCACTGCCGGTGCCCACTAGCAAAACCTTGTCGGTTTTCTTGACTTGCAAGGCCTGTAAAATGCGGCCTTCGATTTTGGGTGAGAGCATGGATTGCTCATGACCTATCGGCAATTCAATGTCAGCAAAGGCCAAGCCTTGTTGCGACTCGGCGACAAAGGCTTCGCGAGGCACGGCATTAAACAAATCCAGCACCACGGGATCGAGCACCTCCCAAGTGCGAATTTGCTGCTCTATCATGTTAAATCTAGCCGCATCGTTGGCGCTGCTAAATCGGCTGGTTTGGCTTTGTGTCATGGTGCATGCTTCCTAAAATGTAAGCATTATTATAGCGCAGGACGATGAGGGATAAAGGGCAATTGCGCTGCCTTTACTGTTCTTTTGTTGGGCGCATTTTTAAGGCACCACTTTTGTAAGCACGGCTGGCCGTTTGGTAGTAGGCCACCGCTTCATCGACCAAGCTGGGCTCTGGCTCTATCGGGCTGGATTCAAAATTTTTCTCATCAATGGCATAAGCTACAACGCGGCGCTTAGGCGACAGCACTATCAGCGTGCCGTTTTTTAAATAACCCAAGGATTGGTAATTACTAATAAATGCCCGTTCCGGCCATTTTTCTAACTCGGCTTTAAATAAAGACTGCCCGTAAAAATAATCGGCGCCCGGCACGCCCAAGGCATCCAGCAAGGTAGGCACCACATCGATTTGACTGACCACACGACTGTGGTGCCCGGCAGGCAAGATGTCGGGGGCATAGAAAAATAAGGGAATGTGGTATTTCGCCACCGGCAATTTGGTTTTACCCGCCACCGCCGCACAATGGTCTGCCACGATCACGAACAAGGTGTCTTTAAACCATGGTTTGGTTTTAGCCTGGGCGATAAATTGGCCTATGGCGTAGTCGCTGTATTTGACGGCCGCCTCCCTGCTGCCTGGGTTTAAATCAATTTTACCGGCTGGAAACGTATAGGGGCGGTGATTGCTGGTGGTCATGATGTGGGCAAAAAAAGGCTGGCCGCGGGCGTGCTGGGCATCCAAAATTTGCGTGGCATGATTAAACAGGCTCTCGTCGTCCACCCCCCAAACGTTTTCCGACTGCACGGTTTTTTCATCAAAATCGGTGCGGTCGACCACGCGGTAATGGTTGCTGGCAAAGTAGTGGTTCATGTTATCAAACACACCGTAGCCGCCGTAAATAAAGTAGGTGGCAAAACCGCGCTCATGCAACAGCTCGCCTATGCCGGCCAATTGGTCGCTATTGGGCCGGTGCACCACGGCCTGCCCAGGGATGGGCGGGATGGCTATGGATAAGGCATCCAAACCGCGCACGGTGCGCGTGCCAGTGGCAAAGGCGCGATCGAACACCACGCTGTCGGCCGCCAATTTATCCAAGTAAGGGGTGAGATTAGCTTGGTTGCCGTGCACGCCCAAATACTCAGCCGATAGGCTTTCTACCGAAATCAGCACCACCTGCTTGGGGCGTCGGCTAAATGGCTTAACTGGGGTGATGGCCAGATTAGTGCTAGCGGCTTGCTTACTGCCGGCGCCTAGCGGCTGGCGATCGGCATGCAAGGCCTGCAATATATCCTTGGCTTTAGCGGCGTCCAGTTGCTTGTAAAATTTGTCGTAATCCAATTCGTTGCGCCTAGCCGCCGCGGCAAAACTGAATAAGCCGTTACCGGCCAATTCATTGGCATAGGCATTGCGACTAAATTCCATTTGATCCACATTGGCCAACTGAAAACTCAAGCCAGGCAAAGCCAGCGCACACAGCAACAAACGTCCTTTTTGCTTGGCGGACAGGGGCTGATAGCCAAAGCGGTTGGTTTGACTGGCTAGCCACAACAAACCGGCTGCCGCTAGCGCTATGCCAAACAAGATTAGCGGCACGGGGTAGGATTGGCGAATATTGCCGATGACTTCTTTGGTGTAGATTAAATAATCCACCGCAATGAAGTTAAAGCGCGTGCTGAATTCTTGCCAAAAAACCCACTCGGCCACCGCCGTAAACAGCAAAGCAAATAGCACCGACCAGGCCATCCAGCGACGGAAAACGTTAAGCCATGTTGCTTGACGCGCACGCTTGGTCAACAACAGCGAGGCCAATAAAAACGGCATGAGCAGGTAAGACAAGGCATTCAGATCAAACCAAACGCCCCATGCCAACATGCCTAAAGCCTCCGTCCAAAACAAGGGGTTGTGGCCTAAATGAAGCGACAAACTCCACCACAAAATTAGCCGTGTGCCCAGCCAAATCAGCAGCGCGCTGACGGCGACAAAGTGCCAGAACGACCAGGCTTTTTTGGGCTCAGAAGAGCTAGGCCTTGGCAAGCCAGCCTGCGGTGGCCAAATAAGGTATTGCACCAGCAAGAGCATCCACACTAGCCAAGCGGTCCATAAATTGTGCGACATAAAATGCGCGCCACGCACCATCTGCGTATACGCCATCACGCTGCCAAACAACAGCGCCAAGATCCAGCCCCATTTGGCTAAGCGTGCTTGGCTGTCTCTAAAAGCAAAATACACTGCCAGCAAAGCAAAGCCGCCACTGGCGTGGCCGCCCGGGAAGCAGTGGCCGGCAGCCACACCCGCTGGCAAGCTGCCAAACAGCGCGATGTAAGGTTGGCTGCCACCGTATTCTTGTAAATTCCACGGGCAGTCGTGCAGGCTAAAATGCTTTAACAGCGACACCACCGTGGTGCTGATTAGCATGCCAACAAACACCCACAACAACGACCTGCGATGCGCTTTCAAGCCATCAAATGCAAGCAAAGTAGCTTGAGCGGAAACGCGCGGCCTGCGATTTAAGCCGTAACCGACCAAGCCGCCCGCCAAAGCGAGCAGACTCACGATTATCATCAAGTTTCTCAAGCCTTGGTGCAGCACGGCTTCTAATCCGGCATGGTTTCTTAATGGAAAAGTCTGAGTCTGTGCGTCGTAAAATGGCGCTATCCATAGTCTATCCCAGCCCATCAACGGGTAGGCAAAAGCCAGCAGCAGGCCTGCCAGCAAGGGCACTATCAGGTGCCACAGCCAAAAATGCCAGGCCAAGCCAGGTCGATTTAATTTAAACAAATGGATAGCTCTATGCAAATCGCTGCCGACTTAAGCAGCGGTTAATGGTGGCCCATTATAGCAAAGTCGCGCCCCACTGCCGGCCTTTAGGCGGGCGCGTAGGTCACGCATAAAACTTGCTTTTACTGCCGTTTTAGCGTAATTTTCGTCTATTGCTAGGGGTCTGGTTGGGGTTGCGGTGACGCGGCCTTAATTAGTGAGAAACACCCTTTGAACCTGACGCGGGTCATGCCGCCGTAGGAAAGCATGCAATGCAATCCCAGCAACATTATCTGGTGTGCATAGGCGGCTTTTCTATGTTGATTACATTATAGGAACGCACCATGAACGCTACTGATAAAAATCTACAAAAAAACCTCACAAAATTCGACAGCGGCACGGCTGAAATTGACCCGGCCACCACCCTGCCTTTTGCCAATTCACGCAAAGTCTACGTGCAAGGTTCACGTGCTGACATACAAGTGCCGTTTCGCGAAATCAGCTTAAGCGATACGCCGTCCAGCTTTGGTGCAGAAAAAAATCCACCGGTAATGGTTTACGACACCAGCGGCCCCTACACCGATCCAGCGATTGCCATCGACATACGCAGTGGCTTGCCCGCGCTACGCGCAAAATGGATAGAAGAGCGCAACGACACCGAGCAATTGGATGGCCCGAGCTCTACCTTTGGTCAAGCACGCAAAACCGATCCAGAATTAGCCGAAATGCGTTTTAATTTATTGCGCCTGCCGCGCCGCGCGAAAAAAGGCATGAACGTCAGCCAAATGCATTACGCCCGCAAAGGCATTATCACGCCGGAAATGGAATACATCGCCATACGTGAAAACCAACGCCGCGAAAACATGAGCGAGCTCTTGCAAACGCAACATAAAGGCCAAGATTTTGGTGCCAGCATTCCTAAAGTAATTACGCCGGAGTTTGTTCGCAGCGAAGTGGCCATGGGCCGCGCCATCATTCCGGTCAACATCAACCACCCAGAAATTGAGCCCATGATCATAGGCCGTAACTTCTTGGTGAAAATTAATGCCAACATAGGCAACTCGGCTTTGGGCTCATCCATTTCCGAAGAAGTGGAAAAAATGGTCTGGGGTACCCGCTGGGGTGGCGACACGGTAATGGATTTGTCCACCGGCAAAAACATACACGAAACGCGCGAATGGATCATCCGCAACTCACCGGTACCC
>SXLB01000033.1 GCA_005777825.1 Methylotenera sp.
TGAAAGTCGGCCAACATTGCACCCTAGCCCTAACCAAAAAACCGCCTCCAATTCACAGATTGCCTTTGCCAGCTTTATCGGCACCGCCATTGAGTTTTACGACTTCTACATATACGCCATGGCGGCCGCTTTGGTCATAGGCCCGGTATTTTTTCCCAGCAGCGACCCGGCTGCCCAAGCTTTAAATGCTTTTTTAAGCTTTGGCATCGCCTTTTTTGCTAGACCATTGGGCGCCATCCTGTTTGGCCACTTTGGTGACCGCATAGGCCGCAAAGCCACGCTGGCCAGCTCGCTTTTGCTAATGGGCACGGCCACCTTGTTAATAGGCTGCCTGCCCGGCTACGCCACATTGGGCGCATGGGCGCCGCTATTGCTGTGCTTGCTGCGCGTGGCCCAAGGTGTAGGCTTGGGTGGCGAATGGGGTGGCGCCGCCTTGCTGGCCACCGAGAGTGCGCCAGCGCATAGGCGCGCCTGGTTTGGCATGTTTCCACAACTGGGGCCGGCGATTGGCTTTTTACTGGCTTGTTTAAGTTTTTTAGGTTTAAGCGCCTATTTAAGCGAGACAGAATTTTTAGCATGGGGTTGGCGCCTGCCGTTTTTTGCCAGCGCCGCCTTGGTCATGATCGGCTTGTACGTGCGTTTTAAATTAAGCGAAACCACGGCTTTTGCTCAAGTCTTAGCCCAACAGCAAACCCTGACATTGCCCTTGCTGACTTTGTTGCAGCAGCACAAGCGACCCATGTTACTCGGCGCCCTGGCCATGACGGTATGCTACAACCTGTTTTATACCGCCACGGTTTTTTGCTTAAGTTACGGCACGCAAACCTTAGGCATAGCCCGAGTGGATTTCTTGCAAATGCTCTGTTTTGCCGTGCTGTTCATGGCACTGATTACGCCGCTATCGGCCGCCATGAGCGATCGACACGGACGCAAACCGGTACTGTTAATAGGCTGTTTTTTAGCCATATTGCTTGGCTTTAGCCTCAACCCCTTACTCAGCCAAGGCCACCCGTATGCCATCACTTTATTTTTATCGTTGGCGCTGCTGTTAATGGGCGCCACCTTTGCGCCCATGGGGGCATTTTTACCCGAGCAATTTCCGGTGCCGGTGCGTTACAGTGGCGCCGGCTTAAGCTACAACTTAGGCGGCATTTTAGGGGCTTCTAGCGCACCGTATGTGTCGCAACTGTTGGTCTATCAAGGCGGCTTAACTTGGGTAGGCTACTACGTGTCGTCCATGGCATTGGTCAGCCTGATTGCCGTTTGCTGCATGCAAGAGCAAAAGCCTTAAGCGCTAGTTAAGGCTGTGTTAAATGCTCCAACTCGGTCAACCAGACTATGGCTTGATCGCGATCGTTGCCACACATTTCTGCACTGGGCTGCAAGCCTAAACAAAAGGCCGGGCGAGTAGCTAGGCCAAAAATCAGGCATTGATGGTCTGCGCCTAATTGCACGCAGCGCACCCCAGCCGGTTTGCCATTGGGCATGCCCGGTATGGGGCTGTTGATGGATGGGGCGATGCAACAGGCGCCGCACTCTTGCCGGCAATCCACTATAAGTCGGTCCAAGGGAAATTAAGGGCACTGACGCCTTGCTTGATTTCCGCCATGGCGGTGTGCACCAATTGTGCCGGCCCTTTCACGCCCAGCTCGGTGCTGCGCTGCTGGTCGAGTTTGGGTAGGCTAAATAATTTTAAGTCGGGGTAGCGCTTGACGATGCTTTGCATTAAATCAATCAAACGGCTTTCGCCCGCTTCGGTTACCAAGATCGAGGCCTCGATGTAATCTTGCTGATGAAACAGCGACGCGTAATGCTTATCCAACACCCACTCAATCATGGGATGAGCCATTTGCGGAAAGCCGGGCACAAAATAATGCTCCTGGATGGAAAAGCCCGCCACCCGGTTGACCGGATTGGGCACGATGTTGGCACCTTGCGGAAAATCCGCCATGAGCACGCGTTTAGGGTAAGCCGTGTCACCGTATTGCGCTTCTATTTCAGCTAGGGCGAGTGGATGCCGAACGATAGGCACGCCCAGCGCATCGGCGGCGCATTGCCGGGTAAAGTCATCCGGTGTGGCGCCTATGCCGCCAAAGCTAAATACCACGTCGCCACGCGCCATGCTGGCCTTGAGTGTGGCGGTAATTTGCTCGGGGATGTCGCCCAAATAATTCGCCCAAGCCAATTGCAAGCCGCGCGCTTTTAAGGCTTGAACGACAAATGACAAATGCGCGTCTTGCCGCTTACCGGAGAGTATTTCATCGCCTATTATGGTGATACCAAATTTTTTCATACGGCCTTCGTGTTTAAGTTAATCATCGCAGCTAACAACAACGGTTTACCCCTTGCCATTGGCTGTCTTGCCAATATTTAAAAAATTCTTTGCGGCTTAATAAGGGCGGCGCATCCACGCTGGCTTGGTGAAAAGCGGCATGGTGTTTAACGTACACCTCATAAGCATCGTCACCACTTAATTGACGCACGCGGTGCCACAAATGGCGTATTTTTTTCCAGAGACGGGCTAAGGCAGTCATCAGTCACGCACCCAATTGTCGAGCAAACGGGTGGGTTGATACGGCACCTCGGTCAATGGCATCAATGGTTGCTTACTAAAGTAGCGATACAGCACATAGAGCATGTCCAACACCACCACCCACAACAGCACCACTAAAAACACGGTTAAATAGGCGTCCAATTGTTGGTTGAAAATCAACTTGGGCGCCACCGCGGCTTTTTCTAAGGGCAACGCACCGGCGGCCAATTTGGCCGCCAAATCGTTGGCGGCGGCAAAAAAGCCGACACGGATGTCGTCGCTGAATATTTTTTGCCAAGCGGCGCTGGTGGTCACGATTAGCAGCCAAACCAAAGGCAAACCAGTAATCCATGCCACCTTAAATTTGCCGGACTTAACCAATATGCCAGTGGCTACGCACAAGGCAATGGCCGCCAGCATTTGGTTAGCAATGCCGAACAAGGGCCATAAAATGTTCACGCCACCGTTCGGGTCTATCACGCCTATGTATAAGAAATAACCCCAACCGGCCACCACTAGCCCGCTGGTTAACATGACAGAAGGCATCCACGAGGTCTGGCCCATTTTTGGCCAAATGTTGCCCAACATGTCTTGCAACATAAAGCGTCCAACGCGCGTGCCCGCATCCAAGGTAGTCAAGATGAAAATCGCTTCGAACATAATGGCAAAGTGGTACCAAATGGCCAGCATGCTTTTACCAAAGGCATGACCAAATATACTGGCCATGCCCACTGCCAAGCTAGGCGCACCGCCGGTGCGGGCAAACAAACTGCTTTCGCCCATGTCGCGTGCCAATTGATTCATTTGCTCTACCGTCACGGCAAAGCCCCAACTGTTGATTTTAGCAATGGCATCCACCGCCTCGCTGCCCACCACCCCTGCTGGGCTGTTGATGGCGAAGAACACGCCAGGCTCCAAGACGGTGGCGGCGATCATGGCCATGATGGCGACGAAACTTTCTAGCAACATGGCGCCGTAACCTATCATGCGTATGTCGCCTTCGTTAGCCAGCAACTTGGGCGTGGTGCCGGAGGCGATCAGCGAATGAAAGCCGGAAATGGCGCCGCAGGCGATGGTAATGAAAACAAACGGGAACAGCTTGCCGCCAAATATCGGGCCGCTACCATCGGTAAACTGGGTTAAGGCCGGCATGTGCACCTGCGGTTGCAAAATGACGATGGCTATCGCCAATAACATGACCGTGCCTAGCTTAACAAAGGTCGACAAATAATCGCGTGGCGCCAACAGCAACCAAACCGGCACCACTGCCGCGGCAAAACCATAAGCGATAATGGCCCAGGCCAAACTTAAGCCTTCGTGATCAAACCACTGCCGCAGCATGGGTTGATGGTCTATCCAACCACCGCCGACCACTGCCAATAATAATAGGGCCACGCCCAATAAGCTGGCTTCTAATACGCGCCCGGGGCGAAAATTGCGCATGTAAAACCCCACTAGCATGGCAATCGGGATGGTGGCGGCAACGGTGGATGTAGCCCATGGGCTGTGCTTCATGGCATTCACCACCACCAAGCCCAACACCGCAATCAAGATGATCATGATCATGAAGGTACCGATTAAGGCAGCGGCCCCGCCTATCGGGCCGATTTCGTCTCTGGCCATTTGGCCTAAGCTGCGGGCATTGCGCCGGGTGGAGAAAAACAAGGTCACCATGTCCTGCACTGCCCCGCCCAATACCGCACCGACTAATATCCACAAGGTGCCGGGCAAATAACCAAACTGAGCGGCCAAGGTTGGGCCGATCAAGGGGCCGGGGCCGGCAATGGCGGCAAAATGGTGGCCGAATACCACCCATTTATTGGTCGGAATAAAATCGCGACCGTTGTCCAAGCGCTCTGCTGGCGTGGCCCGGGTAGCATCCACCGTGAGCACGCTGGCGGCAATCCAAGCCGCATAAAAACGGTATGCAATGGCGTAAATGCAGGCTGCTGCCGCTATAAACCACATGGCACTGATGCTCTCGCCGCGGTTTAAAGCAATGGCCGACACGGCCGCTAA
>SXLB01000034.1 GCA_005777825.1 Methylotenera sp.
AAATCATCGTCGATACCTACGGTGGTGCGGCGCCTCATGGCGGCGGCGCTTTTTCTGGCAAAGACCCTTCTAAAGTAGACCGTTCCGCGGCGTATGCGGGCCGTTATGTGGCGAAGAATATTGTGGCTGCCGGTTTGGCTACACGTTGCTTGGTGCAAATTTCTTACGCGATTGGCGTGGCGCAACCGACCTCCATCATGGTCGAGACCTACGGCACCGGTAAGGTATCCAATGAAGTGTTGACCGCCTTGGTGCGCGAACACTTTGATTTGCGTCCTAAAGGCATAGTGAAGATGCTGAATTTACTGCGTCCTATTTATACTAAAACCGCTGCTTACGGTCACTTTGGCCGTGACGAACCCGAGTTTACTTGGGAAGCGATAGACAAAGCCGCGGCCTTAAAAGCCGCTCTTTAAGCCGCACCTGAAACAGTAAAAAGCCTTGCCGCTAATTGCGGCAAGGCTTTTTTATTGGCTGTACGGAAAATCATGAGTTAGCAAAAATGCGCTTGGAAGGACAAACAAACTCTCGTATAATGTCTGCCATTCCGAGGAGCGTTGCGAGAGTGCTTCTCCCAGGCTCGGAATAGGTTAAACGACGCTCACCTTAATTAACCGTGCCGGGCACGGGATATGGGTGAGATAAGCGTACCGCCTCTCTAATTAAATACCCTTTCCCTCCGGTCACATATTCAAGGAAATTGAACATGAATGCTGTGACTGCTGAAAATAAAAATACAGTAAAAGATTACGTGATTGCCGATATCGGCTTGGCCGCATTTGGCCGTAAAGAAATCGCCATTGCCGAAACCGAAATGCCAGGCTTGATGGCGATCCGTGAAGAGTTTGCCCTAATTCAACCGCTTAAAGGCGCGCGCATTACCGGTAGCTTGCACATGACCATACAAACCGCCGTGCTCATCGAAACGCTAAAAGATTTGGGCGCGGAAGTGCGTTGGGCCTCATGCAATATTTATTCCACCCAAGACCACGCTGCGGCAGCGATTGCCGAAGGCGGCACGCCGGTATTTGCGGTTAAAGGCGAAAGCTTGGCTGACTACTGGGACTACACCCACCGCATTTTTGAGTGGAGCGACGGTGGCTACAGCAACATGATTTTGGACGACGGCGGCGACGCGACTTTGTTGTTGCATTTGGGCACGCGTGCCGAGAAAGATTTGTCTTTGGTGGCGCATCCGACTTCAGAAGAAGAGGTGTGTTTATTTGATTCCATTAAAGCCAAACTAAAAGTCGATCCAACTTGGTATTCCGTGCGTTTAGCTAAAATCATAGGCGTGACCGAAGAAACCACCACCGGTGTGCACCGTTTGTATCAAATGCATAAAGAAGGCAAATTGGCTTTCCCAGCGATTAACGTGAATGATTCGGTGACCAAATCCAAATTCGACAATTTATACGGCTGCCGCGAATCTTTAGTGGACGCGATTAAGCGTGCTACGGACGTGATGATCGCCGGTAAAGTGGCGGTAGTGGCCGGTTACGGCGATGTGGGTAAAGGCTCTGCGCAAGCATTGCGCGCCTTGTCTGCGCAAGTTTGGGTGACTGAAATTGATCCTATTTGCGCCTTGCAAGCCGCCATGGAAGGCTACCGCGTGGTGACCATGGATTACGCCGCGGAACACGCTGATATTTTTGTCACGGCAACCGGCAACTACCACGTGATTACCCATGAGCACATGGCTAAAATGAAAGACCAAGCCATCGTTTGTAACATCGGCCATTTTGATAACGAGATAGACGTGGCGTCATTGGAAAAATACGAGTGGGATGAAATTAAACCGCAAGTGGATCACGTGATTTTCCCTAACGGCAAAAAAATTATTCTGTTGGCAAAAGGCCGCTTGGTCAATTTAGGTTGCGGTACCGGTCACCCAAGCTACGTCATGAGTTCTAGCTTTGCTAATCAGACTATTGCGCAAATTGAATTGTTTACGCAAACTGCTAACTACCCAGTGGGCGTGTATACCTTGCCTAAGCACTTGGACGAGAAAGTGGCGATCTTGCAATTGCGTAAATTAAATGCCCAATTGACCAGCCTAACCGATCAACAAGCGGCTTACATCGGTGTGCAAAAGCAAGGTCCATTTAAACCGGATACTTACCGTTATTAGAAAACGCAGCCGGATTTCCGGCTAGCGGTTTGTTATCACCCGTCGTGGTTAGAAAACGTAGCCAATTAAACGACTAGGGATTTGATAGTGGTTTTGACTGATGAATGAAGGGGCAGCATGAGATTATTGTTGGGCTGGATATTGAATGCCTTGGCGCTGTTAGCCGTGGCCTACTTCGTGCCCAACATTCATGTGGCCGATTTTGCTACGGCTTTGCTGGCAGCGCTGGCCATAGGTTTGGTCAATATGTTGATACGACCTATTTTGGTGCTGCTCACTTTGCCCATTACTTTGCTGACCTTAGGGCTATTTTTATTGCTGATAAACGGCGTATTATTTTATGCAGTGGGCAATGTTTTGCCTGGCTTTGAAGTGCAAACCATACGCGCCGGTTTAATTGGCGCCTTGCTATACACCGTGCTGGCTTGGTTGTTATCAGCTATAGTGATAGACGATAAAAAAGACAAATAAATGAACAGCTACGCATACAGCTTTGAGTTTTTTCCGCCTAAGACTGCAGAAGGCATGGCAACGCTGCGCGACGCCCGTGCAGAACTGGCCAAATTCAACCCCGAGTTTTTCTCCGTGACGTTTGGGGCGGGCGGTTCAACGCGTGACCGAACCATGGAAACGGTGTTGGACATTCAGCAACAAGGCTTAGCAGCGGCACCGCATATCTCCTGCATTTCTTCCAGCAAGGAAGAAATCCGTGGCTTATTGCAAGCTTACCAAGCCAGTGGCATCAAGCGCTTGGTGGCCTTGCGTGGCGACCTGCCATCGGGCGAAGTGAGTGCAGGGGACTTTCGTTATGCAACGGAATTGGTCGCCTTCATACGCGCTGAAACCGGTCAGCATTTTCACATTGAAGTGGCGGCCTACCCAGAGTTTCATCCGGAAGCGAAAAGCCCGGCGGCCGATGTATTGAATTTAAAACGCAAGATTGATGCCGGTGCCAATTCGGCCATTACCCAATATTTTTATAATGCCGATGCCTATTTTCACTTTATCGATCAGTGCACGGCGGCCGGCATCAATGTGCCTATCGTGCCTGGCATCATGCCTATATACAACATCACGCAATTGGCGCGCTTTTCCAATGTGTGCGGAGCGGAAATTCCTAGGTGGTTAAGACTGCGCTTGGAAGAATACGGCGATGACATGGCTTCATTGCGGGCTTTTGGCATAGACGTGGTGACGGATTTATGTGAAACCCTGAGGGTGTTTGGCGCGCCCAGTTTGCATTTTTACACC
>SXLB01000035.1 GCA_005777825.1 Methylotenera sp.
ACCACCTTCCGTGAGTTTCCACAATACATCGCTGAACACTTCGATAAAACCAAACACAAAAAAGTAGCGATGTTTTGCACCGGCGGCATACGTTGCGAAAAGGCCTCGTCTTACATGATGGATCAAGGCTTTGAGGAAGTGTTTCATTTACAAGGCGGCATATTAAAGTATTTGGAAACCGTGCCAGAAAGCGAAAGCCTATGGCAAGGTGAATGCTTTGTCTTTGATCAACGCGTGGCGGTTAAACACAACCTAGCCGTTGGCGAATTTGATCAGTGCTACGCCTGCCGCCACCCATTATCGCCAGCGGAAATGCTAAGCCCGGATTACACCGCCGGCATCTCGTGTCCTTACTGCATTGCCAGCTTGTCCGCTGAAAAACGCGCGCGATTAAGTGAACGGCAAAAACAAGTGGCCTTGGCTAAACAGCGCGGCGAAATACACATAGGCGAAACCCAGTTAGCAGAGAAACGGAAGAAATAATTCGGCTTGGGCGAGCAAATACTTTAACTCTTATATAAAACATAAGATATCTGTAAAAAGACAGAAAATCATTTAATTATTGCTTGATTTGCCGGCATCTAAGGTTTATTGTTTAGTTCGCGCTTTTATTCTTAGAACCTTAAGTAATAAGGCCTTGCAAAGAATTAAGCTGGCTTATTAATAACAATAAATTGTCTACAGAACAATGCGGGTTAACCGATAGAAACACTAGATAATCAACAGCAAAACTAGAGGAGTTAGTATGAGTTTAGATCTTTTAAAAGGCCTTGGTGTAAAAATACCTTACAAAGCCAAATACGATAATTTTATTGGCGGCAAATGGGTTGCGCCAGTTAAGGGTGAATATTTTGATGTTATTACACCCATTACTGGTAAACCTTATACCAAAGCGGCTCGCTCCAGTGCAGAAGACATTGAATTGGCATTAGACGCGGCGCACGCTGCTGCTGACAAATGGGCTAAAACCGCCCCAGCAGAACGCGCTAATTTGTTGCTAAAAATTGCGGATAGACTAGAAGCCAATCTTGAATTATTGGCTACCGCAGAAACCATAGACAACGGTAAACCTATCCGTGAAACATTGAATGCCGACATTCCATTGGCCATCGATCATTTCCGCTACTTCGCCGGCTGCATGCGCGCACAAGAAGGCAGCTTGAGTGAAATCGATGACAGCATGGTGGCCTACCACTTCCATGAGCCTATCGGCGTGGTTGGTCAAATCATTCCTTGGAACTTCCCTATTCTAATGGCGGCATGGAAATTAGCACCAGCCGTGGTTGCCGGTAACTGCGTGGTATTAAAACCAGCAGAATTCACACCAATCAGCATCTTGATTTTAATGGAAACCATCGCCGACATCTTGCCACCAGGTGTGATCAACATCGTTAACGGTTACGGCCGCGATGTAGGCGCTCCATTAGCCAACAGCCGTCGTATCGGTAAAATTGCCTTTACTGGCTCAACCGGTACCGGTCGTGTGATTGCGCAAGCAGCGGCATCTAACTTAATTCCAGCTACCTTGGAATTAGGCGGCAAATCCCCTAACGTGTTCTTTGAAGACATTGCCGACGCGGACGACGACTTCTTTGATAAAGCCGTTGAAGGCATGGTGTTGTTTGCCTTTAACCAAGGTGAAGTGTGTACCTGCCCATCTCGCGCATTGATACAAGAATCCATTTACGACAAATTCATGGAACGCGTATTACCACGCGTGGCAGCCATTAAACAAGGCAACCCATTGGATCCAAACACCATGATAGGTGCGCAAGCATCCCAAGACCAATTGAACAAAATCATGTCATACATGGATATTGGTAAACAAGAAGGCGCGAAAGTGCTTATCGGTGGCGAACGCAACGTATTAAGTGGTGCCTTTGCTGACGGCTATTATATCCAGCCTACTTTGCTTAAAGGCCACAACAAAATGCGCGTGTTCCAAGAAGAAATTTTTGGCCCAGTGCTAGCTGTCACCACCTTTAAAGACGAAGCAGATGCTTTAGCGATTGCCAACGACACCATATTTGGCCTAGGTTCAGGCGTATGGACACGCGATGGCAGCCGTGCTTACCGCATGGGCCGTGGCATCAAAGCCGGTCGCGTTTGGACCAACTGCTACCACGCTTACCCTGCCCACGCGGCATTCGGTGGTTACAAAGAGTCAGGCATTGGTCGCGAAACACACAAAATGATGCTAGACCATTACCAACAAACCAAAAACTTATTGGTAAGCTACAGCCCGAAAAAACTAGGTTTCTTCTAATTTTTGGGAAAACCAGCTTAAGCTTGTTTTGAAATTTAAACGGGCTTAGAATCAAGAGGCGGAGTAATTCCGCCTCTTTTTTTGTGCCTTGATATGGCCATTTACTTTAATACGGAATTCATCATGCCGACAGCACGCGTATCCGCTACCCCATCCGCCATAGGGCTCATACACAAACTCACCGCCGAACACGGCCCTATTCTGTTTTTTCAATCGGGCGGTTGCTGTGAGGGCAGCGTGCCACTATGCATGCCAGTCCACGAATTTAAGCCCAGCCCATCGGACGTGGTGGTAGGCGAAATTGAAGGGGCGGTTTTTTACATGGGCCATAACCACTTCCAGTTTTCAGAGAACACCCACACCATAGTGGATGCCTTGCCCGGTTCCAGCGGTTCGTTTTCATTGGATTGCGGCAGTGGCTTAGCCTTTATTACGCGCGGTCGCCTATACAACGACGAAGAACTAAAAGACTTAGCGCCGGTGCACACCTACGGCTATTAACCCTAAGCACTCATACTGGGCTTAATCCAAATCGCGTGATGCAATGAAGTAGCTGTCGTCAAACAGGGCCGGCTGAGCCACGGCGTAACCTTGTGCATAATCGATGCCTATCGCTTTCACCATAGCCAAGCTTGCTTCATCCTCAACAAATTCAGCGATGGTGGCCAAGCCCATCATCTGACCGACATGATTAATCGATTCCACCATGGCTTTATCTACGGCATTATTGCTGATGCCTTTGATAAACAAACCGTCTATTTTCAAGAAGTCCACCTGCAAATTCTTTAGGTAAGCAAAAGATGCCAAGCCACTGCCAAAATCGTCTAAAGAAAAACGGCAGCCCATCTCGCGTAAGGTTTGTATAAATTGCCTTGAACGGTCTAAGTTAGCAATGACAGCGGTTTCGGTGATTTCAAAACACAACTGACGCGGGTTCACTTGATAGCGATTAATCTCGGCTACCACGTAAGCTAAAAAGGCCGTATCCGACAAACTGAGACCGGATAAATTAATGGCACACAGTGTTTTAAAATGCGGGCCTTTGGCAACCATAATCCTTAAAGCTTACGACACCACCCAACGGTCTATCTTGGGCATTAAATGGTAACGCTCTGCCACCGGTAAAAAGTAGGAAGGCGGATACAGCACGCCATCCACGCCCTGCAATCGAATTAGCAATTCCAAATGCGGCTCGCCATTAGCCTTTAAACTTTTTAGCGCTTGCGCATACAAAACGAACTGATGCTGCTCTAAAGCCAAATGGATGCGTTACACCCACTCCAACTGATTGTTGTGTTGGTGGATTTGCTCATCGTCAGCACGGTATACCTGTAAGCGGTTGCCACCCTGTTCCTTTGCGGCATAACAAGCGGCATCGGCGGCGGCCAAAACTTCGCCCAAGGTTGCACTGTGCGTGGGCGCAATTTCTGCCAAGCCTATGCTGGCGCCTACTTTAAAAACCTTATCATCAAAACTGAATCGGTATTCGGACACCGTGCTGAGTATGTCGCTGACGATCTGTTCGGCCTTGGCTAGGTCACACCCCACTAGCAGCAAGGCGAATTCATCGCCGCCTAAACGCGCCAAGGCATCGGATGAACGCACCTTAGTTTTAAGGTGGCCGGCTAATTGCTGCAAGAGCATATCGCCAGCCAGATGCCCGCAACTGTCATTGACTAACTTAAACTGATCCAAGTCCAAGTAGGCGATGCAATGTTTAGTGCGCGTGCTTTGATGCACTTCACCGAATTGATGGACTTCGTCTATTTGTCGGACTTCGTCTATGGCCAACTGCACCTTTTGATCAAATTCGTAACGGTTCATGAGCCCAGTCAAGGCATCGTGCTTGGCTTGAAAGGTCAATTGGTTGGATAAATTGCGCAGCAAAGTGACGTCGTGAAGCACCGTCACGATGCCAAAGGTTTGACCATCTCTATCATAGAGCGGGGAGGCGAATTTACGAATGATGAAAGCCAAACCATCGGCGCGCATCATGCTGACCTCGTCCAAGGGACTGTAAGGATCGGTCAACCAAGCGCTGTCGACATCGGCTTGCTTGTCTTCGGTTTTTAACTGGAATAAAGCGTCCAGGCGCTTATCGCTTACTTGATTAAACTCAATGCCGCACAATCGCTCGGCCACGGCATTCATGGACAACACCTGACCCTGTTTATTACTGGTGATCACCGCATCGGCTATGCTTTCCAAGGTCAATTGCGCGCGATCTTTTTCTAACTGCAAGGCATATTGGGCCTCTTCCAAACTAGTCAACATGCTATTGATGCCATGCGCCAAGCCGGTTAACTCGTCCATGCCACTTAGGGTTTTTACACGGCTAGACCTGTCACCCGCATCCGCCACTCTGGCCACATCAGCAGAAAGGCGCTCCAGCCTCAACAAAAATACGGCATCAAACAACCAGACCAATAGCGCTACGAGCAAGGCGGTAATCAATGCCGCCAGCAGCAAACTGTTGAATTTAAAACCACTGGATTTAAAATCGTTTAAGCCCAACCAATCAGGACTAACTAAAAATAGCGCCAGCATGGCCCACATCATCAGCATGGCCAAAACCACTACCAACAGCAGCTTCAGGCGCAATCCAATTCGATTTATTTCTAAACTAGGCTTAGGCGACATAGCCACACTAAAGCATTTTCATCGCAACTGGGCTTTTTGCATGCAGACGCTATAATGGTCGCATGGGTAAAAAATTAGCATTAGAACGCATTATTCACAACCAAGGCTTTGGTGCCCGAAAATTATGCCGGCTCATGATTTGGAATCAGGAAGTCACGGTCAATGGCCAAGTTTGCGATGACCCCGATGCAGAATTTGATTTAGAACAATTGCATTACACGGTTAAAGGCGAGGCTTGGGATTACCGCGAACTATCCTATCTAATGATGCACAAACCCAGCCATTACGAATGCTCGCACAAGACTCAACACCACCCCACTATATACAGTTTGCTACCACAACCCTTGGTGGTGCGCGATGTGCAATGCATAGGTCGACTGGATGAAGACACCACCGGCTTAATCCTCATTTCCGATGACGGGCAATTCATACACCGCATGAGCTCGCCCAAACACAAAGTGCCAAAAGTCTACGAAGTCACTTGCAAGCACCCCGTAAGCGATGCGCAAATAGCGCATCTTTGCCAAGGCGTGCAATTAATAGATGAAGACGCACCGATAGCCGCATTAAGCTGCACCCGCATCAACGAGCACGTGCTGCACATGACCTTAGCCGAAGGCAAATACCATCAAGTAAAACGCATGGTAGCGGCCATCAGCAACCGTGTTGATGCCCTGAAACGCATTCAAATTGGCGGGCTAGTATTGCCCGCGGATTTAGCCCTAGGACAATGGCGCTGGTTAAGCGAGACCGACATGAAACACCTAGGAGCCCTACCCGCATGACAGACAAAAAACTCAGCCTAAAGTGGCTGCTTTGGCTAAGCGCCTTAATGCTGAGCGCCTGCATGGGCGTGCCGGACAAAGTAAAAGTGGTGGACAGCGTGGATGCCAGGCAATACTTGGGCACCTGGTATGAAATTGCCCGATTGGACCATTCATTCGAACGGGATTTGGATTACGTTACAGCCAACTACAGCCTGCGTGAAGACGGCGGCATTAAAGTGATCAACCGTGGTTTTAATAGTAAGACAAAAACTTGGCAAGAAGCCATAGGCAAAGCCTATTTTGTTGACCCGATCCATGCCGACAAAACCAACACCGGCAAACTCAAGGTGTCTTTCTTCGGGCCATTCTATGGCGCTTACAACATCATGGTTTTGGATAAACCCTATTACAACTACGTCATGGTGTGCGGGCCAGATAAATCCTATTTATGGATATTGTCGCGCACCCCGCAACTCACCTACCCCATCAAGCAACACTTAATCGCTCAAGCCCAAGAAATGGGCTTCGCCACCGAGCATTTAATTCACGTTAAACAGTCCAGTGAAATCATCCAATACAAGGCCGGCCCGCACGTCCAATAGAGTTTTATTTTAGCGGGCTCAATTGGTAGCCGGCTGCGCGCAGACGGGCAAGCAAACCGCCTTGTCCGGCCAAATGCGAGGCCCCGACAGCCACAAAGACTTTTTGTTGTTTAGCCTCGTCCATGATGCGTTGTGCCATGAGCACGTTTCTATCGTCCACCAACTTGGTGCGCATTTTGTCCCACAGTGCTTTAGGCAGCATGTTGCCAGTTATTTTATCGTCCAAGGCAGCAATGGCCTCGCTGTCCCCAGCTAAATAGGCTTGCACTAGGTAAGCAAAGCCCTGTTCTTTTTCGGCTGCACTGCGTTTCAACACCGCGCGCAACATAACCAACTGCTCGTCCAAGCTAAAACTATCCATGATGCCAAAATGCTCTTGCGTGTCTTCTATGCCTATCACTTGTTTGCCAACGTCTTCCGCTTGCGTCATCAGTAAATTGTCTTGAGCAAACGGCGTCAACGGTCTGGGCGAATCAAACACCACCGCTAATAACCAAGGTTTCATGTGCAAAGCCGCATCGCGGTGCATGACGTGAAATTCAGCCAGCGCATACACTTGCTCCAGTTCTGGCTCGGTGAGCATGCTGCGTAAATCCCCCTCGGCCATCATGAACACGCCGGGGTTATTAGGTGACAAGGTTTCCATCATAAACGCATCGGATGCTTTGATCGCTTGCGTGATCGACGGTGCAAAATTCGTCACGCGATTGTCATCGGTGTGTATGGTGCCAAATAGGTATATGTCTTTAGAGAGTTTGGACTCGGCTTTCCAAAACAAACCGGATTCCGCACTGGCGGTATTAAACGCCAGCAACAAGCACAGGCTAAACAGCAGAGAGCTGACTGATTTAATTAGATTAATTGGCATGTAAATCCCTTAAGCAATGTAAGCGTAGAAGCAAATAAACGCCTAATTTACCCTAGGAGTATTTGCGTTTGTTCTCGGACACGCGCCTGGGTCGAATAGTTCGCTCTAACGGCTGACCACGGACCGTGGTGGTGGGCTTACCAGATAGCGGTTGCCAAGCTGGAATTAAATGCTGTTTGCTATTGCCGATCAAATCGGCTCTACCCATTTTCTGCAAGGCCTCACGCAACATAGGCCAATTATTTGGATCGTGATAACGAATAAAAGCCTTATGCAATTTACGCACGTTGCCGGCCTTAGGGATGGCCACCTGTTCCGAGTCGGCCGTCACCTTACGCAAGGGATTTTTACCCGAGTGATACATGGCGGTGGCCATGGCCATAGGCGTTGGGGTAAAGGTTTGTACTTGGTCTAATTTGAAGTCGTATTTCTTTAGCCACAACGCCAAATTCAACATGTCTTGGTCAGTGGTGCCAGGGTGGGCGGCAATAAAATAAGGGATTAAATACTGCTTTTTACCCGCTTCCAGACTGAATTTCTCAAACATGGCTTTGAATTCGTCGTAGGCCTCCATGCCAGGCTTCATCATCTTGCTTAATACGTTTTCTTCCGAATGCTCAGGGGCAATTTTTAAGTAGCCGCCCACATGGTGCTGCACCAATTCTTTTACATACTCGGGCGACTTAACCGCCAAGTCGTAACGCACGCCACTGCCTATCAGTATCTTCTTCACGCCTTTAATGGCACGAGCTTTACGGTAGAGTTGAATTAACGCACTGTGGTCGGTATTCAAGTTTTCACATATACCGGGGTAGACGCAGCTTAATTTGCGGCAGGCATTTTCGATGGCTTCGCTCTTGCAAGCGATGCGGTACATATTGGCGGTTGGGCCGCCCAAATCAGAGATCACCCCAGTGAAACCTGGCACCTTGTCGCGTATCTCTTCCACTTCTTTCAAGATGCTTGCTTCACTGCGGCTTTGAATAATCCGCCCTTCGTGTTCGGTGATGCTGCAAAAGGTGCAGCCGCCAAAACAACCGCGCATGATGTTGACGCTAAAACGTATCATTTCCCAGGCTGGAATTTTGGCATCGCCATAAGCCGGATGCGGCTTGCGCGCGTATGGCATGTCGTAGACGTAATCCATCTCTTTGGTGGTCAATGGAATGGGCGGCGGGTTTAACCACACCTCGCGGTCACCGTGTTTTTGTACCAAGGCCCGTGCGTTACCTGGGTTGGCTTCCAAGTGCAGCACACGGGACGCGTGCGCGTACAGCACCGGATCTTGTGCTACTACCTCGAAGGCTGGCAAACGCACCACTTGCTTGGCTCGGTCGGCCTTGGGTTTACGCACCAGGGCAATGGCTTGCGTGCCTTTGGGCAAGACGGCTTGCTCGGGCTTAACTTCCGTTGCACAACTGGCGTCGGCTTTACCCATTTTCATTTCGTAGGGGTCAACCTGCTTATCAATCACACCGGGCCGGTCTAGTTGCGTACTGGCGATTTCACTCCAGCCTTCTGGTAACTTTTTACGCAAAAAAGCCGTGCCGCGTATGTCTTGAATATCGGCGACTTTTTCGCCTTTAGCAATACGGTGACTTAATTCTATTAAAGCCCGCTCGGCATTGCCGTACAGCAAAATATCGGCCTTGGAATCGAGCAAAATACTGCGCCGTACTTTATCACTCCAATAATCGTAATGGGCAATGCGGCGCAAGCTGGCCTCTATGCTGCCTATCACCAATGGCACATCGGCATAGGCCTCACGGCAACGCTGACTGTAAACCAAGACCGCTCGATCGGGCCGTTTATTGGGTGCCGCATCCGGCGTGTAGGCATCGTCACTGCGAATTTTTCTATCGGCGGTATAACGGTTCACCATGCTGTCCATATTGCCGGCGGTGACACCAAAATACAAATTGGGCTTACCCAAAACCTTGAAGGCCTCGGCATTTTGCCAATCGGGCTGCGCAATGATGCCTACCCGAAAGCCTTGGGCTTCCAGCAGACGGCCGACTAAAGCCGAGCCAAAGCTGGGGTGATCTATGTAGCAATCGCCACTAACCAAAATGATGTCGCAACTGTCCCAACCAAGCGCATCCATTTCCGCACGCGACATAGGCAGCATAGGTGCTGAACCAAAGCGTTTTGCCCAGTAAGGACGGTAGCTTTGTATGGGTTTAGCAAGTAGGTTGGTGTAGTGTTCCAAGGGTTATGTGTCAAGCTATAAAGAACGCGCATTTTACGCGCTAATGGCATGATTAAGATGATTTTTTTATAAAAATTTCACTGCAATTAACCCTGCTTACAACAAGTCTACCCCAAACGGCTTCAAGGCCAAGGCGAACAAGAAAAAAACCAAGGCCGTGATAAGCACCGAAGCCAATAAGCTCAGCACGAACCCCCATTTACTTAGCAGATAGGGAAAAATCAAAAACATCGGCAAGGTCGGCAACACATACCAAAACGTGTAGTAAGCGTGATTGGCAATTTTACTTGTAGGCTGACCTTCCAGGTATAGCCAAATGAGCGCAAGCACAGTCACTAATGGCAGCGCAGCTATTAAGCCGCCTAATTTATCACTGCGTTTGGCCAACTCTGATACCAGCACAACTAGGCCAGCGCTAATTAAGTATTTGATGATCAGATAGTGCATGCTTTACCTTTCGCTTAGGGCTTGAATTGTTTAAGATTGGTTCCGTGCTTAATTCTTCATTCTACCCTTAACTTAAGGCCGGTCATGGCAAATGCCTATTATCAATTGCCCAACGGTCGGGTCGCCTGCGTAGACGGCGAAACAGACTTTCCGCCCAACCATCTTGCGCTAAACGAGCCTAACGGTTTATTGGCCATAGGCGGCGACCTTAGTCTAGGGCGACTATTAAACGCCTATCGCGCCGGTATCTTTCCATGGTTCAACGCGGGCGAACCGATACTGTGGTGGAGCCCTAACCCACGCATGGTATTGTTTCCCGATGAATTAAAGTTAGCCAATTCGCTTAAAAAAACCTTAAAAAAAGAGCTGTTTGAGGTGCGTTTTAACACCTCCTTTCGCGCAGTCATCAGCGCCTGCAGTGAAATTAAACGCACCGAACAAAACGGCACTTGGATCAGCGCCGACATGATAGACGCCTACTGCGCGTTGTTTGATGCCGGTCACGCCGTATGCGCGGAGTGCTGGCAAAACAAGCAGTTGGTCGGCGGGTGTTACGGGGTTAAAATTGGCTTAGCCTTTTACGGTGAAAGCATGTTTCACCGTGTCAGCGATGCGTCCAAAGTGGCGTTTGTGCACTTGGTGCAACATTTGAAAAATGATGGGGTGGGAATGATAGACTGCCAAATGAACACGCCTTTACTAAGCAGCCTCGGCGCTCGCGAAATTAGCCGTGAGGCCTTCAATAGCAAACTGGCCGCATTAACCCAGCAGCCATGAACTTTGCCAACCCAACCGTGCAACAAGGCCTGCACTTTTATATTAGCAGTGGCTACCCTTGTGGCTACCTAGCCAATCAAGAGGCGATCAGCCTAATCGCCGCACCAGCGCATTTAATCGACACCCCGATTTACAGCAAGCTCATGCAACAAGGCTTTAGACGCAGCGGTTTATTCGCCTACAAGCCGCATTGCGAAAACTGCCAGGCATGCGTGCCAGTGCGTCTACCTGTCCTTGACTTCGTAGCCAGTCGCAGCCAAAAACGCGCCATGAAACAACACGAAACGCTCAGTGCTACCGTGCTAGCAGCTGACTTTTATGAAGAACACTACGCCTTGTATGCCCAATACCAACAAGCTAGGCACGCCAAGCACAGCAGCGACCAAGACAGCGAGGTCGATGATGCCGAGCAATACCGGCATTTCCTATGCAAAAGCAATGTGGAAACGGTGCTGGTGGAATTTAGAGACGGCCATCAATTAAAAATGGTCAGCGTCATTGATGTGCTTGCCGATGGCCTGTCAGCGGTGTACACCTTTTACGACCCGCATGACAAAAAAGCCAGCTTGGGCACCTACAATGTCCTCTGGCAAATTGCTTGGGCTAAAGCATTGCAGCGGCCTTATCTCTATCTGGGCTACTGGATTAAGGACAGCCAAAAAATGGCTTACAAACAAAACTTTCGGCCTTTGGAAAAACGCATTAACGGCGAATGGCGCGAAGACAATCCTGTAAAAAAATAGCCGCCGCCAACTCTGCCGAATTGTTAAGAATGTTACAATTGGCATAACTAAAAACATTGAGCACTATTTTTTGAAAAAAATTGTCATTTTTGGCGTGGGCTTGATAGGCGGCTCGGTCGCCTTAGCATTAAAAAAAGCCCAAACTAAGCCTGGCTCAATGCATATTATAGGCTTAGGCCGCAATCCTGCTAGTCTGGCCAACGCTTTGCAATTAGGCGTTATCGACCAAGGTGTAGACATTGATCAAGCCGATTTGCAAGCTAGCCTTGCCGATGCCGACGTTATCTTGGTGGCCGCGCCGGTCGCACAGACAAGCGGCATTTTAGCCCGCATCAAGCCGCACCTTAATCCGCATACCGTGATTACCGATGCCGGCAGCACTAAAAGCGACGTCTTAGCCTGCGCCCAAACCATACTAGCCGAGCAATTTAATCAGTTTGTTGGCGGCCACCCTATCGCTGGTGCGGAAAAAAGCGGCGTGGCCGCCGCCAGAGCGGATTTGTTTGTGGGTAAAAATGTGGTGTTAACGCCTAGCGCAAACACACAAGCTGACGCTTTTGCGCGAGTCACCGAGCTTTGGCAAGCTTGCGGCGCCAAGGTGAGCAGCATGCCAGCCCAAGCCCATGACGAAATTTTTGCCAGCGTCAGCCACCTGCCTCACCTACTGGCTTTTGCCTTGGTTGACGAGCTAGCTGCCAGACCAAATGCAGCCGAATTATTTGGCTTTGCTGCCAGTGGCTTTAGGGATTTCACACGCATAGCCGGTAGCCACCCTGAAATGTGGCGCGACATCAGTCTCGCCAACAAAGACGCTTTACTCAAAGAATTGGCCGCCTACCAAGACGAACTAGCAAGATTAAAAACCTTACTGCAAAATCAAGACGGCGCTGGGCTTGAAGCCTTATTTAGCCGCGCCAGTTTGGCCAGAAACGCCTGGGCAGACGGCAAACACTAGTCGTCAGCTTTACATTTTAAAGAATAGTCATGGAACAACTTAAGCTCTCTCCTGCCAGCCAAGCTGATGGTCGCATCACCCTACCTGGCTCTAAAAGCATATCTAATCGCACCTTATTGCTCGCGGCCTTAGCCAGGGGCAATACCGAGATTCGTGATGTATTGGCTTCCGATGACACGGCGCGTATGCTGGAATCGCTCACTAAGCTTGGGGTTAAATTAGACCAGATTGGCGAGCATGACTGGCGCGTGCATGGCTGTGCCGGCAACTTTCACCACAAGCAGGCAGATTTGTTTTTAGGCAATGCCGGCACGGCTTTTAGGCCGCTAACGGCTGCGCTGGCTTTTTCTAATGGCGACTACCAATTGTCTGGCGTCGCACGCATGCACGAGCGACCCATAGGCGATTTAGTCGACGCCTTGCAGCAAGCCGGCGCCAACATTAGCTACCTAGGGCAGCCTGGCTTTCCACCCTTAAGAATAGCCCCCGCCCAAGCGGATTTAAGTTTGCCAATTAAGATACGCGGTGACGTGTCCAGTCAATTCTTAACCGCCTTGCTCATGGCCTTGCCTTTAAGCAAACAGCAAGCCAGCATAGACGTAGTGGGCGAGCTAATATCCAAGCCTTACATCGAAATCACCCTGAATTTAATGGCTAAATTTGGCGTGCAGGTTCAGCGTGATGGTTGGCAACGCTTCACCATTGCAGCGAACAGCGTTTACAGCAGCCCAGGTCAACTATGCGTTGAAGGCGACGCCTCCAGTGCCTCCTACTTTCTTGCGGCAGGCGTCATCGCCGGCTCAGTGACGGTCGATGGCATAGGGCAACACAGCATACAAGGGGACGTGCGGTTTGCCGAGGCGCTTAGCTTAATGGGCGGCGAAATCAACTACGGTGAAAATCACATTACTGCTAAAAAAGCCAACAAAATCAAAGCCATTGATTTGGATTGCAACCACATACCGGATGCCGCCATGACCTTGGCCATCCTGGCCTTGTTTGCCGACGGCACCAGCACCCTTAGAAACATCGCCAGTTGGCGAGTCAAGGAAACCGACAGGCTGACGGCCATGGCCACCGAGTTGCGTAAAGTAGGCGCCTCGGTTGTAGAGGGCAGCGACTACCTGCAAATTACCCCGCCGATTGCTATTAAGTCCAATGCGGTCATAGACACCTACGATGACCACCGCATGGCGATGTGCTTTTCATTGGTGTCTTTGGCTGGCGTGCCGATCACCATCAATGACCCGGCCTGCGTCAACAAAACCTTCCCAGACTATTTTACTTGTTTTGCCAAGATAGCACGATGAACCAGCCCATCCCAGTCATTGCCATAGACGGGCCGTCTGCTTCGGGCAAAGGCACCGTGGCCCAACGGGTGGCGACGCATTTGGGTTTTCATTATTTGGATTCCGGGGCCTTATACCGGATTGTGGCGCTGGCTTCGCAACAAGCTGGTATCGCTTGGTCGGATGCCGAAGCCGTCGCCTTGTGTGCGAAGCAACTCAGTCTGCGCTTTGACAATGAGCAAGTATGGCTTAATGATCAGGATGTCTCCGAGGCCATACGCAGCGAAGCCATGGGCAAAGGCGCCTCGCAAGTGGCCGTTCACCAACACTTACGTCAAGTATTAAGCAGTGTGCAGCACGATTTCCGGCAAGCGCCGGGTTTGGTGGCTGACGGACGCGACATGGGCACGGTTATTTTTCCCGACGCCGTTTTGAAAATATTCCTCACCGCCAGCACCGAAGTCCGTGCACAACGGCGTTATCAACAATTATTGGCTAAACAACAAGCGGCTGATTACCAAGCCATATTGCAAGATCTGTTGGAGCGCGATGCCCGAGATAAAAATCGCGCCAGCGCGCCCTTGCTTATGGCTGAGGATGGCATATTGCTTGAAACCGACCATTTGAGCATAGTCGAAGCGGTAGAGCAGGTGTTGGAAAATTATCAAGCTTTGCTATAATTTTCTGCCTAAATACTATAAATAGTCTTTTATTTTTCAATGTTTTAGTTATAATCACATTCTTTCAAATTTTGTGAATTTTTTTTCGTCTGCGCATTACATTAATACGCAGTTTTATTAATTACCCCACTGCTAGGTGGGATTACTTTTAGGTACTTTTATTTAATGGCTTCTACTTCTAAATCCACCCCTTCTTCAATGGAATCATTTGCAGCGCTTTTTGAAGAAAGCTTAATCCATCAAGAAATGCGCTCCGGTGAAGTGATCACCGCCGAGGTTATCTCTGTTGATAGCGACCACGTTATTGTTAATGCCGGTCTAAAATCAGAAAGCGTGATCGCTGCTTCTGAATTCCACAATGCACAAGGCGAGCTTGAAGTTAAAGTCGGCGACTTTGTTAAAGTGTTGATCGAAAAACTGGAAGACGGTTTTGGTTCTACCTTACTGTCCCGCGAAAAAGCAAAACGCATGGAAACATGGTTAGATTTAGAAGATGCCATGAACGAAGGTCGCATCATCAAAGGTTTTGTTAGCGGTAAAGTTAAAGGTGGTTTACGTGTTTCTGTTAATGGCATCATGGCTTTCCTACCAGGTTCATTGGTAGACGTGCGTCCTGTTAAAGACACCACCCCATTTGAAAACAAAGAGTGTGATTTAAAAGTTATTAAAATTGACCGTAAACGTAACAACATCGTTGTTTCTCGTCGCGCTGTCATGGAAGTCAGCGCTGGCGCAGACCGTGAAGCCTTAATGGGCTCATTGGCTGAAGGTTCAGTGGTTAAAGGTATCGTTAAAAACATTACCGACTACGGTGCATTCGTGGATTTAGGCGGCATTGATGGTTTGCTACACATTACAGACTTGGCATGGCGTCGTGTAAAACACCCATCAGAAGTATTAACGGTAGGCGAAGAAGTGGAAGCGAAAATCTTGAAATTTGATCAAGAGAAAAACCGCGTTTCACTAGGCATCAAACAATTGGGTGACGATCCATGGATTGCCCTAACCCGTCGTTACCCAGTAAGCACACGCTTGTTCGGTAAAGTATCCAACTTGACTGATTACGGTGCGTTTGTTGAAATCGAACCAGGCATTGAAGGTTTGGTACACGTGTCAGAAATG
>SXLB01000036.1 GCA_005777825.1 Methylotenera sp.
GCGGCAACACCGCCGTCGAAGAAGCCCTGTATTTATCCAATATCGCCAGCAAGGTCACCTTGGTACACAGACGCGATAAATTTAAAGCCGAAGCGATCTTAATCGACAAATTACACGAGCGTGTGGCCGAAGGTAAAATCGTCATAGAAACCCACCAAACGCTAGCTGAAGTGTTGGGCGACGACAGCGGTGTAACCGGCATGCGTTTAAAAAACGTCAACGATGGCAGCAGCAAAGACATCGCTTTAATGGGCGTGTTCATTGCCATCGGTCATAAACCCAACACCGATATTTTTGCTGGCCAACTGGACATGGAAGGCGGTTACATCGTCACGCAAATGGGTCGTGCCGGTAATGCGACGGCCACCAGCGTACCTGGCGTGTTTGCCGCGGGCGACGTGCAAGACCACATCTACCGCCAAGCCATCACCAGTGCCGGCAGCGGTTGCATGGCGGCCTTGGATGCAGAGCGCTATTTAGACCACTTAAAGTAAGTGCCTAAGGGCGATTTATCTATCGTCAATAAATCAAGTATATGGGTAGTGCAGTGGCGCAATCAGACGACGACTCAGCGGAATTATTTTCACTTGCGGTGCAAGACGTTAGGCCGTTGAGCGTGCCTGTGCGAGCCGTGCACCAAGCTAAAAAACCCAAGCCCATCCCCAAGCAATTCCTGCGCGACGAACAACAAGCCTTGGTGGATTCCCTGTCTGACCATTACATCCCCGCCTACGAATTGGAGACGGGTGAAGAACTGCTGTATTTGCGTGATGGCCACACCCCAGACATCTTAAGAAAACTGCGCAAAGGCAAATGGGTGGTGCAAGCGCACGTGGATTTGCATGGCTTAATCAGTGACGAGGCAAGATTACTGGTCTCTAACTTCATCAGCGATTGTAAAAAACGTGGCATACGCTGCGTGCGCATCGTGCACGGCAAGGGCTTGGGCTCACGCAATCGCGAACCCATACTTAAGCATAAATTGCGTGGTTGGTTGATGCAAAAAGACGAGGTGATCGCCTACGCGGAAGCCAAAAAACAAGACGGTGGCAGCGGCGCAGTGATAGTCTTACTCAAGGCATAAGGCCCTATTCCCCCAAGAAACCACCGCTTTGGTGGGCCCACAAGCTGGCATACAAACCCTTATTGGCGAGCAAACTGCGGTGCGTGCCCTCTTCAACAATGCGCCCCTGATCCAACACAATCAATCTATCCATGGCAGCGATAGTGGACAAGCGATGGGCAATCGCCACCACGGTTTTACCTTGCATGAGGGTATACAAGCTGGCTTGTATGGCCTGCTCCACTTCTGAATCCAAAGCGCTGGTGGCTTCATCGAGCAACAATATGGGTGCGTCTTTAAGCATCACTCGGGCAATGGCAATGCGCTGACGCTGACCGCCGGACAACTTGACGCCGCGCTCGCCGACGTGGGCATCGTATGCCTTGCGCCCTTTGGCATCGACCAGAGTCATAATAAAGTCGTGCGCCTCGGCGCGCTTGGCCGCCGTCACCATGTCGGCCTCGGTGGCATTGGGCCTGCCGTATAAAATGTTGTCGCGCACACTGCGATGCAACAAGGATGTATCTTGCGTGACCATGCCTATCTGACTGCGCAAGCTGTTTTGCGTGACCTGTTTGATGTCTTGACCATCAATTAAAATGCGGCCATGTTCCACGTCATAAAACCGTAGCAATAAATTCACCACGGTGGATTTACCCGCCCCGGAACGGCCTACCAAACCGACCTTCTCGCCGGGCTGAATGTTGGCATTCAAGCCCTGTAGCACAGCCTTAGTGCCGCCATAAGAAAAATCCAAGTTTTGCAAATCAATGCGCCCTGCACTGACACGCAAATCTTGCGCACCCTCGCTATCGCTAATCTGCTGGCTAATCGATAAGGTGTTAACGCCGTCTTGCGCGGTTCCAATCTGCTCATACAAGCTGGTCATCTCCCACATCACCCAATGCGAAATACCGTTTAAACGCAGCGCCATGGCGGTGACTGCCGCCACCCCACCGACGCTCACTTCGCCGCGGGTCCAGAGCAACAAAGCCACGCCACTGGTGGCAATGATTAACAGCATATTGAGCACGTGGTTTATCAATTCCACTCCAGACACGTAGCGCATTTGCGCGTGCACGGTGTGCAAAAATTCCTGCATGGCGGATTTGGCGTAAGCGGCCTCACGACCAGCATGGGAAAAGAGTTTAACCGTGCTGATGTTGGTGTAGGCGTCGGTAATGCGCCCCGTCATTAGGGAGCGTGCGTCGGCTTGCGTTTGCGACACCTTGGCCAAGCGCGGTACAAAATAACTTAAGGAGCCTAAGTAACACACTACCCATACTAAAAACGGCAGCATCACCGTGCTATTAAAATGGCCGACGACCGCCACCATGGTGACAAAGTAAATGGTCACGAAGACCAAGATATCGGCCACGATAAACCAAATATCCCGCACCGCCAACGCGGTTTGCATCACCTTGGCCGACACCCGACCGGCAAATTCATCTTGGTAGAAATGCATGCTCTGGCTGAGCATCAGCCTATGGAAATGCCAACGCAAACGCATGGGGAAGTTGCCGGCTAAGGTTTGATGCTTAATCAAAGTTTGCATGGCTATCAGCAAAGGACTAAGCAACAACAGAGTGAGCAAAAGTAATAAGTGCTCGTGTTGGGTGCTCCAAAAGCTCTCTGGCGAGCTTTTTCCCAGCCAATCCACCACTTTACCCATGGCAGCAAACAACAAGGCCTCAAAACCGCCTATGAGTGCGGTAAACAAGGTCATGCCCAATATAAACAGCCGCGAGCCACTGGTGCAGGCCCAGACAAAAGGCCACAGCGCTTTAGGCGGCGAGTCTATTTCTTTATCAGGAAAGGGATTTAATTGTTTTTCGAACCAAGCGAGCATGGTGAGGTGACTTAACTTAATACGAACGGGTCAATGAGATGGGTGGGCGCAGTCAGAGCAAGCTTTAAGCTTGCGCGATCAAGCATACCGCTTCCGCCGCGATGCCTTCACCGCGACCGGTAAAGCCTAGCTTCTCCGTGGTGGTGGCTTTAACGTTGATGGCATCCAAGCTAACCTGGCAGTCGGCAGCTATCAAGGCGCGCATTTGCGCCGTATGCGGTGACAACTTAGGCAGCTCGCAAATCACCGTGCTGTCTATGTTGATCACTTTATAGCCACACTCATGCAGCAAGGCCACCACGTGGCGTAGCAATTGCCTGGAATCGATGCCCTTAAAGCGCGCATCCGTAGGCGGAAAGTGCTGACCGATGTCGCCCAAGGCAGCGGCGCCCAACAAGGCATCGCATATGGCATGCAGCAACACATCGGCATCGGAATGCCCATCCAAACCTTTGGCATAAGGCACGTTCACCCCGCCTATGATGCAGGGGCGCCCTAGCACCAAGGCATGCACATCAAAACCGTGTCCTATACGCATCGTTTTATCCTCAATTGGCCGTTTATGGTTTGCTATTCAATAAGGCACTCAGCACCGCTAAATCTTGCGGGTAGGTTACCTTCAGGTTGCGCAATTCGCCGTTTACCAGCTTGGGTTTTAAGCCCATGGCTTCAATCGCTTCTGCCTCATCGGTGGCGGCGCCTTTAAAATCCGTTAAGGCGGTTTTAAGCGTGCCGTACCTAAACATTTGCGGGGTTTGTGCTTGCCATAGATCCGTGCGCGGCAGCGTGGCAGCCACGCATTGCTCGCTGTCGGCACGCTTCAAGGTGTCGGCTAAGGGCAAGGCCAATAAGCCGCCCACGGCGTCGTTTTCCAGGCTGTTAATCAGCTGACTCAACAAGACATTGCTCAAGCCTGGTCGGGCCGCATCGTGCACCAAGATCCAATCGTCGTCGTCCACTTGGCTGGCAATCGCATGCAGGCCATTGAGCACGCTCATGGCGCGGGTTTCGCCACCGCAATGGTGCACTTGCGCCTTGCTGCTTAGATTCAAATAGGTGCTGCGCCAATGCGTGTCACCTTCACTCAAGACGATGTGTATGCTGTTAATTTTAGTGGCTTGATCGAACACCTTAATCACGTGCTGGATAAGCGACTTACCGTTTAAGCGCAAATATTGCTTGGGTGCTTCAGCGCCCATGCGACTGCCGCTACCGGCAGCAGGAATAATGACGTGAAAACGCGGCATTGTTTAATTTAACATCAGACTAGACATGGCTGATTTTAACATAGGCCAGTGCCTAATTTAGCGCGTAAATGGCCGGTAAATTGCGCCACCAGCCATAGGCATCCATGCCGCAACCAAACACGTAGCGATTGGGCACCGTGAGCCCGACAAAATCAGCCTGCATGGGCTTGGTATGCGGCAAGGTCTTTTCCACCAAGACCGCCGTCAACACGGTTTTAGCCCCTAAGGCCAAGCAGCGTTCTTTAATGGCCAATAAGGTAATGCCTTCGTCCAAGATGTCGTCCAACAGCAAAACCGTGCGGCCAGTTAAATCCATTTTAGGCTGAGCCTGCCAGCTTAATTCATTGCCAGCGGTGTTGTTTTGATAACGGCTGGCGTGCACGTAGTCCAAGTGCAAGGGAAAAGCCAAACGCCCCAATAATTGCCCTGAGAAAAACAAGCCACCGGTCATGACGCACATCACCACCGGTTCGGCCTCCGCCAAGGCAGCCGTCAATTCCTGTGCGATACGATCAATTGCGGCATCGACGGCATCCGCACTGTGTAAGCAATCGGCTTGGGCTAATAAGGCAGACGGAAAGTGGCTAGAGCTCATCAGAAATCGTTATTGGTTACGCATGAAATCAGCCACGCCATAGAGTTGCTCGGCCAATTTAGTCATCAAGGCATCGTCCATGCCCTGCAGGTGCATGGCCCGTATCATGCAATACATCCACTGATCACGAGCCGATTCATCGATGGCAAAGGGCATATGGCGTTTACGCAACATGGGGTGACCGTAGCGTTCTATGTAGAGTTGCGGGCCACCGGTCCAGCCAACCAAAAACATAAACAATTTCTCACGGGCAGAGCTTAGGTCGGCGGCGTGCATGGCGCGTATTGGTGCCGCTTTAGGATCGGTGTCCATGACATCATAAAACGCTTCCACCAAGGCGCGGATTTTGATGGCCCCATCCAGCTCGCCACCTAACAACTCGAAAAATGTGGCTTTCGCGCTACCCGCTTCTTGTATCTCATTTACCATACTTGGCGTTTCTTTAAATTGGTTTTTTCAGGATAGGCTAGGCGCGAATGGCGACAATACAAAGACGGTCACACAACTCCCCTGCCATCAGACTTAAGCCGCTACTGGCTTAACCAAGCTAGCCGACAATTTAGCGCGCTCGCGCGCCTCGTTGACATCGCGCCCAGTGGCTAGCGCCACGCCCATGCGGCGCTTGACAAAGGATTCCGGCTTGCCAAACAAGCGTAGGTCGCTATTGGGCACGGCCAAGGCGGCATCCACGCCGGTAAACAGCAAATTCTTGCTGGCATGACCACCGTAAATCACGGCACTGGCTCCCGGATTGCTTAAGCTGACGTCCACCGGCAGACCCAATATGGCGCGCGCATGCAAATCAAATTCACTAAAGCGTTGGCTGCACATGGTCACCATACCGGTATCGTGCGGACGCGGACTCACTTCACTGAACCAAACGCTGTCGCCTTTAATAAACAACTCCACGCCAAATAAACCCAAGCCGCCTAGGCTATCGGTGACCGCTTTGGCGATGCGCTTGGACTCAGCCAAGGCGCCCGCTGTCATGGCTTGCGGTTGCCAGCTTTCCACGTAATCGCCCTTTTCTTGCAGGTGGCCTATGGGCTCACAGAAATAGGTGGCGATCTCGCCTGCGCCATTCTTAGCGCGCACGGTAAGCAAGGTAATTTCGTAATCGAAGGCAATCTGCCCTTCCACGATCACCACGCCTTGGTTAACGCGGCCGCCGCTGGCAGCATAATCCCAAGCGGTTTTCACTTCCGAGGCTTGGGTAATGCGCGATTGACCTTTGCCTGAGGACGACATGGTGGGTTTAATAAAACACGGGTAGCCTATGCCCGCATCAATGGCGGCTTGCAATTCGGCTTCACTGTGCGCAAAAGCATAAGGCGAGGTGGGCAAGCCCAATTCTTCGGCAGCCAAGCGGCGTATACCCTCGCGGTTCATGGTCAGTTGCACGGCTTTAACAGTAGGGATCACGGTGGCCATGCCAGCCGCTTCTATGTCTGCCAGGGTGCTGGTATTCAGGGCTTCGATTTCCGGCACGATGAGGTGCGGCTTTTCTTTGGCGATCAAGGCTCGCAGCGCGGCATCGTCTGTCATGTCTATGGTGTAAGCACGGTGCGCCACTTGCTGGCCAGGGGCATTTTCGTAACGATCAACGGCAATCACTTCCACCCCTAATCGTTGCAAGGCAATGATGACTTCCTTACCAAGTTCGCCGCTACCAAGCAGCATAACGCGGGTGGCATTGGGGCTTAATGGGGTACCAATTTGCATGAGATGCATTCCGTTTTGAATTGTCGCCATCATACCATGCGAGGGCCACACCGTCATTGCTGATGCATGGCCTTACTGATGATTACGGATTAAACCCACTCACCACAGAGACGCGGAGGCACGGAGAAAAGCAAATTTTTGTAGGAGCAAATCCAGACTTTATTTTCGTTAATGCTATGCCAAGATCAGCGCAAACCAACTAAGGCAAAATGTTTTAGGGGTACTCTGTGCCTCGGTGCCTCTGTGTTGAGGATTTAAAATACTTATTCAACGATCTTTGCGCTGATTTGGTATTTATCCATTCGATAGCGCATGGTCATGCGGGTGATACCTAGCTTGCGCGCGGCTTCAGAAACATTGTTGCGGCTGTCTGATAGCACTTTGAGCAAAATGGCTTTTTCGGTTTCGTACAAAGTTGCATGGCCCGCCACCTGCGCCAAGGCCTCACTGTTAGACGGCCCACCCACCACCAAATCAGCACTGCTAATCAAGCTGTTCTGGCATAGCAACATGGCCCGACTGACTTGGTGCTTGAGTTCACGCACATTACCCGGCCAAGCATAATCACTCAGCGTCGCAATGGCATCGGCAGAAAAAGTGGGCGCAGCCAAGCCATAGCGTTTTGCCGTTTGGTTGGCAAAGTGCCGCGCTAACAACAAGGCATCGCCAGCCCGCTCACGCAAGGGCGGCATGCTGATGCTCATGACATTCAAACGGTAATACAAATCTTGCCTAAAATGCCCTTGCAAAGACATCTCGTGCAAATCGCGGTTGGTGGCAGCTATAAATCGCGCCGGCACTGGGCGTTCTTTGGTTGACCCCAAACGTCTTACCATGCGGCGCTCCAGCACATTCAGCAATTTAGCTTGCAGGCTTAATGGCAGCTCACCGATTTCATCCAAAAACAAGGTGCCCTCTTCGGCCGCTTCGATTAAACCTGGGCGACTGGAAACCGCGCCGGTAAAAGCGCCCTTCTCGTGACCAAACAACTCGCTTTCCATGAGTTCAGCCGGCAAGGACGCGCAATCGATGTGCACAAAAGGCTTGTCTTTATTCGGGCAAGACGCATGCAGCAAGCGAGCGGCCACATCCTTACCGGTACCAGTCTCGCCACTGATTAAGACTGTTGGTGGCACCACGTCGTCAGCCACAAATTGAGCGATGCGCTTAATTTGGCCATTAATGTTTTCCATGGCCATGCTTACACCCAGCATTTCCACGCCTTCCACCGCATGCGCATTGCGTTGGCGTGAATAATCCAAACTGTTGCTCTGTGATGTGGCGGCTTCCACCTTTTGCACAGACAGCAACAACTCTTCTAAGTCTATGGGCTTTTTAAGGTAGTCCACCGCACCCTGCTTGATGGCGTGCACGGCATCGCTGATCTCACCAAAAGCGGTCATCACTATCACGACGGCATGTTTAGCGATTAACTCAGCCAATAGCTCCAAGCCATTGCCATCGGGCAAGCGCATGTCCAGCAACACCAAATCCGCAGCAAATTGCTTGGTGATGGCGCGCGCATCTTGCAGGCTTTCCACGTGCTCGCATTCGTAGCCAGCGGTTTGTAATTTACGCATCACCGCCCCCGCAAACAACACCTCGTCTTCCACAATCAAGACTTTGGCAGGCTGCTTAAGGGCGGTGGCTTTGCCGTATGGGTTTTGCGCTATTTGCAATGATTTTTCCTAGAGCTAACTTTATTTAAGTGTCAGAACAATTTTATGTAGTAGCACAATTTATTGCACCCCTACTATAAACACAATGCCGACTTAGTCGGCATTTTGTTTCAATCTACAACTTAGTCTGCATCAACGTTTGCGGCAGCACCTTTAGGCTTACCGAAGTCGTATCGCACACCTGCCCATGCAGCACGTGGTGCACCTAACATGAGTAATTTTGATGGTTCGTCTCCACCACTAAATAAGCCATCTTCACCAATCCAATTTTCACCCAACATACCGCCGGTAGCGTATTTTTTGTTAAATACGTTGTTGGCCTTAGCGAACACTTGCCATCCAGTATTGCCTAGTTTGTAACGTGTATCTAGATTCACTACTGTGTACCCAGCTACCTTACCACCAGATTGAACAGTCACATCAGGCTCGCCTTCATTAGCTTGATGCGCATTATTTTCATTACCTCGAACATACACATCAGAGAATGCATTGACATTGGCTCCTATGGTCCAGTTAGGCGTCATGGCATATTGCATACGTAATTTAAACGCATGTGATGGCAGATTGGCTAAACGATCTCCTTTATTAACGGTAATTACATCATCTACCGCTTCTGAGTTTCCTACGCTTGTAAATTCTATGCCATCTGTTTGGTATGTTGCCTTCAGATAACTGTAGCCTGCATTCCAGCTAAAGTTACCGGTATTGCCAGCCAAATTGGTGTCTATGCCTTGACGTCGAGTTTTGCCAACGTTATCAAAATATCCCATACCATTAGTTGCATTGGTAGCAATAAATTGAATGTCGTTGTGGTTTTCAGTACGATAAACCGCAGTTGACCATTTAACATCCGGCGTTAAGTTACCGCGCATACCAGCTTCAAAGGTTTTAGCCACAACTTTTTCTAATGGCGGGTCGCCAGCCATCGCATTCGGCAATTTACATGGTACGTCTGGATTGGCACAACCCAATTCCATAGATGTTGGTGCCCGCATACCTTCGTTATAAGCACCATAAACAGTTAGATCTTTTGTAGGCGTAAAGCTCAAACCAACTGCAGGGTTAAAACGTTTAAAGCTATGATCGCCATTTAGCGATTCCGGATCACTAGAATCCGTTATGATTTGATCATTATTTTTAACGTTAATGTGGTTGTAACGGCCTGATACTGTTAAA
>SXLB01000037.1 GCA_005777825.1 Methylotenera sp.
GACTACACAAATTGCAAGCCCTATTATTTTTATAGACCATTGATTTTGTTTGTTATTTTTATTTTATAAATAGTAAATTTTTTGTGAATTAAAGACTTTTAATCCGTTTGTCGTGGGTTCGATCCCCGCACGCCCTACCAAATTCGGTAGTAGAAAAAAAGGTTGCGTAAAAACGCAGCCTTTTTTTTCGTCCAAAATTTCAATGCAGACCTGATGTGCGGTTTCTTAGTGGCAGGTATTCGATCCAAAACGTCGGGAATCCCGATTTTTCTCAAATTGAACGTCAAAAGTTTTTACAGTTATTCCCTCCGCTGAAGCTTGCCAAATCTCGTTCATTAATAAAATTTATCAACGGCATTAAAACAAAAAATTATACATATAAGAAGATGATATTTATCATTCACTCTCTGGCAATTAACTCACTTAACTTTAAAGTGCGAATGTCAATAAAAAGGAATGTTCCATGTCTGACAAGCTCAAGATTTACACTTCTCCATCTGCTTTTCCTAATCCACAGCGCCTTCGTCTTTTTATTCATGAAAAAGGAATAGCAGATCAATTTGATGAGGTTGTTTATGATATGTCTCCAGGTGGAGATCAGCGTAAATGGCCTCATCTAAAAATGAATCCATGGGGTGAAACACCAACGCTTTCGCTTGGAAATGGTAAATATCTTTCTGAAACAGCAGCTATCGTGAGGTATCTCGACCAGTCTTATCCAGGTCGTAAAATTATGGGTGAATCAGCACTTGAGCAAGGCCAAGACACCATGTGGGAGAATCGTATTTCAACACATGTTCTGTATCGTATTGTGACAATGTTTCATGTGATGCACCAAGGCTTAGGGCCTAAGCTGGAGTTGACCAACAATCCTCAATGGGGTGAACACTGCCGCAAGGAAGCGTTATCTCATGCTGCATTAGTCGATCGTCATCTGTCCGATGGCCGTTCATGGATGTTAGGTGGTGATGAGCCTACATTTGCTGATATCACCTTGTGTATAGCAATTGCATTCTCAAAGTTTCCAGTGAATGCCACACCGCTTGACGAGCGATTTGAGCATCTTGATGCTATTTGGAGGCGCTGGAAGGCGAGACCAAGTTTTCAGACTGCCTATGCGGATGGTGGTAGTGCGCTAGATGAGCTTGCCCACCTTAAAAAATTAACACTTGTTACGTAGCGTAGGCTATTCCTAAAGCAGGTTTAGATCCCCGCACGCCCAACCAAATTTGGTAGTAGAAATAAAAGGTTGCGTAAAAACGCAGCCTTTTTTTTCGTCCCAAATTTCAATGCAGACCTGATGTGCGGTTTTCTAGTGGTCGGGAATACCGACCATTTCAGAATGGGGTTGTCAAAAGAATTGATGTTTAGGCTGCGGCGGAGGCTAGCGCGACCTTTTGCTTAGAATGATTTAGTTTTACTGAATGGGCTTCGATGCCAACATTTAAACGTGTACGAACCGCACCAAAAATAGCCGCTAGATTGTCCATGCTTGGATTGCCTTTTTGTGAAAGCATTCTATGTAGGCTCTTGCTAGGTTTCTCTGTTTTTTGTGCAAGTTCTTCAAAACCAATTGTTGCGTTCACTAAATCTCTAAGGATTAGTCGGGCAGTCTCAGTCTCATTATTTAAGAATAATGTTGCCGCTTCGTCTAATAACGCTTGAGCGAATTGCGCATCGCGATTAACTCGTTCTACGATGGTATCTTTAAAATCTCTTGTAAGTGCCATTGCATCTCTCCGTGTCTTGTCTTGTGTAATTTAATGACTTTTATTTCTGTTTTTTTCTGGCTTTGTATTCAGCGTGTAATTCTTTAGCTCGGTCTATGTCTTTTTGTTGTTTTTTCTTAGTTCCACCACCAAATAAAATGATGAGCTTATTCCCATCTTTAGCTAGATAGATCCGATATCCTGGTCCCCAGTCAAGAACGTACTCACCAATCCCATCAAACCATTTAATATTGGAAATGTTGCCTAGTTCGAGCCTTGCAACCACTACGGTGATCTTAACCGCGGCCTGAGCATCTAATTCGTCAAACCAATCTTTATATGGATTGGTTCCATCTTCTCGGATATATTCCTTAACGTTGATCACCATGAATTAATGGTAAATTATATGTTACCATTGTGTCAACAAGAATGATTTTAAAACGGACTTTGCTAACTTTAAACTGGGCCGCTTTTTGGAAGCCGATCAGCTAAACGCACTTTTTTAGCGTGCGACAGTCCCATAGCGTATCGAAAAATAATGCATCTAAACAACCGCACCAAGTCCGCACCTTAAAAGCCCCTTAGCCATGAAAAGATTAATTCTCATCCTCGGTGATCAGCTGACTTTGGACAGCCCCTTGTTAGAGCATTTCGACGCCGAAACAGACGAAATCATCATGATAGAGTCGCAACACGAGGCGGATTATGTTTGGTCGCACAAGGCTAAGATTGCATTATTTCTATCAGCCATGCGGCATTTCGCTCTAGCCTTGCAAGCCCAGCATTACCCGCTGACATACATAAAAGAATCCAAGTTGAGCATAACGCAAGTGCTCAAAGAAAAATTGCTAGCCATGCAGGCCAGTCATTTGTGTTGCGTGGAGCCGGGCGAATGGCGATTAAAGTCGGCCATCACGGACTTGGCCTCAACCTTAAACGTGCATTTGCACATGCCCGATGACGCGCATTTTTATTGCAGTAACGCGGAGTTTCGCGCGTGGGCCGCGGATAAAAAAGAGCTGCGCTTGGAGTATTTCTACCGCGCCATGCGCAAAAAGCACGGCATTTTGATCGATGCGCATGACCAACCTGTGGGTGGTCAGTGGAACTTTGATGAGCAAAATAGAAAGCCGTATTCGAAACATGGCCCAGGCTTAATTAATGACCCATTGGGTTTTGAGCCCGATGCCATTAGCCGCGAGGTGTTCGATTTTGTCGAAAAACAATACCCCAAACACCCGGGCGAGCTGGCGCAGTTTGCTTGGCCGGTCACACGTGAGCAGGCCTTGGACGCATTGGAGCATTTTGTGTGCCATAGGCTGGCGCAATTTGGCGCGCACCAAGATGCCATGTGGAAGCAAACCCCGTTTGGCTGGCATGCTGTATTGGCTAGCAGTTTAAATCTAAGACTGCTTAATCCCAGGGAAGTCATAGCGCGGGTGTTGCTTGCCTATCAAGAACAGGCCTTTGATTTGGCGGCCGTGGAAGGCTTTATTCGGCAGATACTCGGTTGGCGTGAATTCATACGCGGCATGTACTACTTGGATATGCCGGCCATGGCCGAGGCCAACCACTACCAACACCATAGGCCGTTGCCTAGCTGGTATTGGACCGGGCAAAGCAAGATGCATTGCATGCAAGATACTGTCGGCCAAACGCTTAAATACGGCTACGCTCACCACATTCAACGCCTCATGATTACTGGCAATTTTGCCTTGTTGGCCGAGCTCTCACCCAAGCAGGTTTCCGATTGGTATTTGGCGGTCTACGTAGACGCGATTGAATGGGTGGAGCTGCCCAATGTAGCGGGCATGGCCTTGTTTGCCATCGGTGGCCGCTTTACCAGCAAGCCATATGTGGCGAGCGGCGCTTACGTGAAACGCATGAGCAATTATTGCGATCGTTGCCCTTACAAGCCCGAGCTGCGCTACGGTGAGCAGGCCTGCCCGATGACCAATTTATACTGGCATTTTTTGATTAAACACCAAGCGATCTTTCAAAAGAACCCGCGCACCCGCTTGATGACCGCCAACTTGGCTAAAATCAGTCCGGAAGACCAGCAGCGCATAATCGAACACGCGCAAATTATTTTGCAAAATAGCGATGCCTTATAGTTTTTTTATTGAATTAAGCCAGCCATGACGACAGCCACACCGCCTTTTGCCATTACTTTGCCAGCCGATCGCCAGCAGCGTTTGCAGTTTATGCGATCGCTGTTTACCTCGCATACGGGTGATGATTTGACTCAAGCTTGGCCGGGTGGAAGGGCCGAGGGCTTGCGCAGGCTGGCCAAGATGCAACCGCTTGCCTATGGCAAAAACCGTAATTTCTTGGGTGGCCAAGTCACCCGATTGTCGCCTTATTTGCGCCACGGCTGCTTAAGTTTAGGCGAGGCCATTCAAGCGACCAAGCAGTTGGCTAGCAGCGGCGCAGACAAGCTTTTATTTGAATTTGCCTGGCGCGATTATTGGCGCAAGGTCTGGTACGCGAACGGCCATGCCATAGATTCAGACATGGAGCCAGAAAAAGTGCGCTTAAGACGAGAAGCCTTGAGCACAGACTTGCAGGAAGCCGCCACCGGCTTGCCCTGCATGGATCACTTTGTGCAAACGCTAAAGCAAAGCGGCTATTTGCATAACCACGCACGCATGTGGTTGGCCAGTTACATGGTGCATTGGCGTGGCGTGGATTGGCGAGCCGGTGCCAGTTGGATGCAGCGCTTGCTATTGGATGGCGATCAGGCCTCGAACAATTTATCTTGGCAATGGGTGGCATCGACTTTTGGCAGCAAGCCGTATTTCTTTAATAAAGAAAATTTAAGCAAATACAGCGCGAATCAATTTTGCCAACATTGCCAAGCAGCTTGCCCGTTTGATGACAGTTACGAGGCCTTGAGTGATCGCTTGTTTGAACCCAGCAGCGCGCCAGTAAAAATTTACCAAAAGCCCACGCATAAGCCTCGCCCTAGCATTGTCGGTCAACACACCGTCGTATTGTTTCACGATGAAATGCTCTCTAGCGAGAACGCTTGTTATGCCATGCCACACAGACAAGTGTTTGTTTTTGACCCGGATCTACAGCAGGAATGGGCTTTGCATCGATTGCAATTTATCGCCGACTGTTTGATGGAAATGCCGGAAGTGGAAGTGTGGGTCGGTCACACAAGTGATGTGCTGGAGTCGTTGGGCGCGGCAAATATCGTAACACAAAACACACCTAATCTTACCTTAAAAGGCTTGCTGCAAGCTTACCAAGTGGACTACCTAGCCGAACCGTTAGCCTACGATGCCGAGCTGGCTAATAAGATCACGGCAAAAGACTTAAAACGCTTTTCAAAATATTGGGCGATAGTGGGCTCTGCAATTCTTAGGCAAGCAGCCAATTAGCCTTAGGCTTTAATGGTACAAGGTCAAAGCAGCGGCGATGATCAAACAGCTGGCGGCGACAATGCTCAGATGAAAGCGCAAGCGCATGTACCAGTTCGGCATGCCCACGGTCTTGGCTAGGTAGGCATCTTGCATAAAATTGCCGGCAAAAAAGGCTGCCATGACTAACATGCCGTCAAAGCTGGCGATGAATAACGCCACCCATGCGACTAATGCCGGAATGATGCTCCAAGCAAAGCCCCAGCGCTTTTGATTGAGAGTCAGATCCGCCAAGGTCATGGCAAACGCCCAATGCAAGGCCCCAACAAAGCTCAGTATCACTGCCGCGTAAGTCATTAAAAAATGCAACCATAAGGCCGTGTGCGGTGCATCGTAGACCAGCAATAGCGTGGGAATGACAAATGGCAATAAGCCAAGGTAGCCTAAGCTACGGGCGAAAAATGTCGGCTCTTCAAATGAGGGTTGGGCCATGATGGGTTTCCTAAAACAAGCTTAAGGTTGGGTTGGCGTGACTGGGTTGCCGTTCGCGTACAGGGTTTGGTAACGCACGCTGCCGTCTTTATTCCAAGCGGTTTCCAGGCCTTCTTTCTTGCCGTTAATAAATTCCGCCTGCACGCGCATTTGCCCGTCTTCATACCATTGCGTGAAACTGCCGTGCTCCAGTCCGTCTTTGTAATGCGCGGCCAATTTTAGCTGGCCATTTTCATACCACTGGTGCCATACGCCATCTTCTTTGTCGTCTAGGTAATGGGTTTGAATATAGAGTTTGCCACTGGCATACCAAAATGTTTCTAGGCCTTGTTTCTTGCCTTTAACCACGCTGATTTCGTACTTGGGTTTGCCATCGGCAAAGTACTCTTTTTGGGTGCCCGTGAAATTTTTATCGAATATGCTTTGCGCCAAACCGACGGCACTGGCTGACATTAGTAAGAGGCTAATTAGAATGCTGTAGCGTTTTTTCATGAGATAAGCAAAAGTGGTTGCGATGCCATAAGAGGCCCAAGGTGGAAATTTGTTCCCAAGGCATGCCGGCACTTAAATTAAATCAGTTTTTTGTCGAGGATAAACAGGCTCAGGGCTAGGCCAAACCGCGCATGCTGATCCAAATCAAAATGCACGCCGTCAACTAAGCTGGATGTGGTAACCGTGGCCGCATCAAAAAATGCACAGTGCATTTCTTGGCTTAGCGCTTGATATGCCGCTGCCAAGCCTAAGCATTTTTGTTCGGCACCTTTAAATTTGGCTGCGATGTCGCCCTTGGGCGGCAAGATGGGTGGTGGCACCACCACCAATAGCTTGGGCATGGGCATGCCCGGTTCCATCTGCGTGTTTCTGACCGCCTCTATCAAAGCGCGCATGCCTTTTTTTGCGTCCTCGGCGCTGTGCTCGTGGTTGGCCTGAAAGTCGTTGCTGCCTAACATGAGTATGACCAGGCTGAGCGGGGAGTTGACTTCTATGCGTTGCTGGAGGCCTATTAAGCCATTTCTACCCGGCCTAACGGCATCCTCATACATGGTGCGCCTGCCGTTAAGGCAGTCCTCAATCACACGCACGTTTTGCTCGGCTTGGTTTAAGTTGGTTTCCACTATGCCTGGCCAGCGTTGCTCGAAAGCAAAACGCTTGCGGCTCATGGGGATGATGCCCCAAGCAATCGAGTCGGAATACACTAGTATGGATTTCATGGCAGCTCGCTTTTTATCTGCAATTAATTAGGCTAAATTATGCCAACTTTATCATTTTAGGCGTTTAAATTTTGGCCTAGATTGCGTTAATATTGGCCATGAGTTCGACTAGCATGAGTAGTCGACAGCCATCAATGACTAGGAAAAAACATGAACAACAAAGCCATTATTCTTCAAGCCGGCGGGGGTTACGACAAGGTCACGCTAGGCACCCGTGCCGCAGCCGAACCAAAAGCCGGTGAAATCACCGTGCGCTTACACGCCAACTCCCTTAACTACCACGACTTTGCCGTGGTCAGTGGCATGTGGGGCCCCAGCGAAGCCAGAATCCCCATGGCCGATGGGGCCGGCGTGGTCACGGCGGTAGGCGACGGTGTCAGCGAATTCAAAGTAGGCGATCACGTGGCCAGCACCTTTTTCCCTACTTGGTTAGCCGGTGAGCCGCTGGTGGAAGGCTTTGCCACCACCCCTGGTGACGGCGTGGATGGTTATGCCCGTGAAATCGTCACCGCCAGCACCAATGCTTTTACCTTGGCGCCTAAAGGGTGGAGCCATGTGGAGTCGTCTACTTTAACCACGGCGGCCTTAACCGCCTGGCGTGCCATGATGTGCGACGATGCCTTAAAACCCGGTGACACGGTGTTGGTGCAAGGCACGGGAGGCGTGTCTATTTTTGCCTTGCAGTTTGCCAAAATGGCCGGCGCCACCGTGATTGCCACTTCGTCCAGTGACGATAAGCTGGATAGACTCAAAGCCATGGGGGCCGACTATTTAATTAATTACCGCAAGACCGCCAACTGGGGCGAGGTGGCGCGTGACATCACCGGCGGCCGCGGTGTGGATCATGTGGTGGAGGTGGGCGGTCCGGCCACTTTAAATCAATCCATGTTGGCGGCAAGGGTAGGGGCGCACATTTCCGTTATCGGCATTTTGACTGGCTTGGGTGGGGAGGTGTCCATCGTCACCGCCTTGATTAAGCAATTGCGCCTGCAAGGTTTGATAGTCGGCAAACGCAGCCAGCAGCAGGACATGGTCAAAGCCATCGATGCCAATGGCATGCGTCCCATCGTTGACAGGGTGTTCCCGCTAGAGAACATAGTGGATGCGTTTAAATACCAAGAAAGCAATCAACATTTCGGGAAGATTTGCTTGGAGATGTAGGGCAATTTAATCGGCTAAATTAAACAAGCCAAGCACATAGGCGGCAGACGAGGCGGGACTATTTTGCTATACTAAGCGCTGTTGTTTAACCCTGAATTTGATGGGGTGTTAGCGCAGCAGGTAGGGTGCTAAACGCCTTGCTAAAGTTTGGCTAAGACCTAAAAAATATGAATGCCTGCCATTTTTCAATCATCCCTAGCATTAAGCTACCCTTAAGTTGGCTTAGCTATGCTAGCGCCATCGATGCTTATCAAGCCCATCATTCGCAGGACCTAATATGTTGATAGCCCAAGGCTTGGCCTGCGTTCGCGGCGACCGTCTGCTGTTTAAAGACTTGGGCTTTGTGCTTGAAGCCGGCAGCTTGCTTTATGTCTTGGGCGAAAATGGCAGCGGTAAAAGCAGTTTATTGCGCATGCTGTGTGGCTTGCTCACGCCAGAACAGGGTGAGATTTTATGGGCAGGCAAATCGATTAAAAACCACGCTGAGCTGTATTTGCCTAACTTGAAGTACCTAGGGCACCTAAACGGCCTGAAAGACGACTTAACGGCTTTGGAGAATTTGCAGATGGGTGCGCGCATCGCCGGCCAAGACGTCACGGCGACCGCTGCCTTGGCTGCGTTAACGGCCATAGGCATAGCCCGCTGTGCGAATTTGCCGGTGCGGGTCTTGTCTCAAGGCCAGAAAAGACGGGTGGCTTTGGCCGCCTTATGGCTAAGTCGCAGCCCATTGTGGATTTTAGACGAGCCGTTTGCGGCCTTGGATGTGGCGGCGACTGAGGTGTTGGCAGCGCGCATAAGCGAGCACTTGGCGGCGGGCGGCATGACCATTTTGACCAGCCATCAAGACGTGCCCATTCAAGCCAAATCGACTGTTACCTTAAGTTTAAGCGCATGAATCAGACCTGGCTTACCGTGTTAAGACGTGACTTGCTGCTGGCATTGCGCCGCCGCTCGGACATCGCCACGACGCTGTTTTTCTTCGTCATCGTGTCCAGTTTGTTCCCGCTTGGTATAGGGCCAGAGCCGGCGGTATTAAGCAGCATTGCGCCTGGGGTGTTATGGGTGGCGGCTTTATTGGCCGGCATGATTTCGCTTAGCCGCCTATTTGCAGCCGATTCTGCCGATGGCAGCTTAGAGCAAATGCTCTTGGCACCGCAGCCTTTAGCCTGGTTGGTCAGCGCAAAAATTTTTGCGCATTGGCTGGTGTGTGGCTTGCCAGTGGTGCTGTTGGCACCCTTAATTGGATTGCAATACGCCATGCCGAACGATGCCTTGTGGGTGCTGGTCTATTCTTTGTTGCTGGGCACGCCGACTTTAAGTTTAATTGGCGCCATAGGCGCGGCCTTAACCCTAGGTGTGCGTGGCAGCGGTTTATTGGTGGCCTTATTGGTCTTGCCTTTATACATCCCGACCCTGATATTTGGTGCCGGGGCGGTGGCGGCCAGTGCGCATGGCATGAGTGCGGAAGCGCACCTTTCCTTGTTGGCCGCGGTTTCATTGTTGTCCTTGGTGTTGGCGCCGCTCGCGACCGCCGCCGCCTTACGCATTTCTGTAGAGTAGAGTCACTATGCACATGAATTGGTTTAAGTATTCTTCCCCGCAAACGTTTTACCCGCTGGCCGGCAAAATGATCCCATGGTTTTTTTGGGCAGCAAGCTTGCTGTGCGCCGTCGGGCTATACGTGAGTTTCGCCATCGCGCCCACTGATTTCCAGCAGGGTGAGGCCTACCGTATTATTTTTGTGCACGTGCCGGCGGCTTGGATGTCCATGTTTATCTATCTGGTGATGGCGGGCTGGGCGGCCATGGGCTTGGCCCTCAATGCTAGGTTGTCGGCGATGATGGCGCAAGCCTTAGCACCGACTGGTGCCATGTTCACTTTGCTGGCTTTAGTCACCGGTTCCCTTTGGGGTAAGCCTATGTGGGGCACTTGGTGGGTATGGGACGCGCGCTTAACCTCCGAATTGATTTTATTGTTTTTGTATTTAGGGTTTATGGCCCTGCAATCGTCCATCGATGACCCGCGCCGTGCCGACCGAGCCGGTGCCTTGCTGGCCTTGGTTGGGGTGGTCAACGTGCCCATCATTTATTTCTCAGTAAAATGGTGGAACACCTTGCACCAAGGCTCCAGCATCAACATGGGCGTGGCACCAAAAATGGCCGCCACCATGCTACTCGGTATGCTGTTGATGGCCTTGGCTTTTTGGATGTACAGCGTCGCCGTGGCCTTAATGCGCGTGCGCTGCATCATGCTAGAACGCGAGCGCAGCAGTGACTGGGTGCAAAGCTTATCCGCGAAAGGGAGTAAATAATGCAGTGGGCAAGTTGGTCGGCTTTTTTCAATATGGGCGGTTACGCCTTTTATGTGTGGTTTTCTTTTGGTTTGACGGCACTATGTGTGCTGTGGGAAGTCTATGCCCTTCGTCAACGCAGTCGCGATGCCTTGCGTTTAGCGCAATTATTAGCACAGGATTAATACATGCTTAAAGCACGACACAAACGCTTTATTTTAATCGGCATAGGTTTGGCCTTGATAGGCTTGGCCGCCATGCTGATATTGAATGCCTTTCAAAGTAATATGGTGTTTTTCTACACGCCCAGCCAAGTGGCTAAAGGCGAGGTGCCGCACAACACCGGTTTTCGCATAGGCGGCTTGGTGGAGATGGGCAGCATTAAACGTGGCGACGACGGCTTAACGGTGCATTTTGTGATTACCGACACCGCGCACACCGTGCCGGTGGAATACAAGGGTGTGTTGCCGGATTTGTTTAAAGAAGGCAAAGGCGTGGTGGCGCAGGGCAGCGTGGGCGCAGACGGCTTGTTCGTGGCCAGCGAAGTGTTGGCAAAACACGATGAAAACTACATGCCACCGGAAGCGGCAGCCGCATTAAAAAGCGCCCAAGAGCAAAGTAAAACCTTAGTCATGCCCAAATAATGTGGCATGGCCTTCCAATAAGCACACACCTTAAATCTTAAAGGACCTATACGTGATTCCTGAAATTGGCCATTTTTCCCTGATTCTAGCCTTGCTGGTGGCGCTGACATTGGGCAGTTTTCCCATTATCGGTGCGGCGCGTGGTAACACGGTGTGGATGGGCTTAGCCAAACCCTTGTCAGCATTGCAGTTTGCCTTAATCGCCTTTTCTTTTCTGTGTTTGGCTTACGCCTTTGCGGCAAAAGATTACTCGGTGGTCTACGTGGCCAACAACTCAAATTCGCAGTTGCCATTGCAATTTCGCATCGCCGCAGTGTGGGGCGGTCATGAAGGCTCATTGTTGCTGTGGGCGCTGATTTTAAGCGTTTGGACTTTGGCCGTCAGCCTGTTTTCTAAACACATACCCGATGCCATGCGCGCCCGCATACTAGGCGTGATGGGCTTAATCAGCGTGGGCTTTTTGCTGTTTATGCTGATGGTGTCCAACCCGTTTGATCGCTTAATGCCGGCGGCCTTGGATGGCAAAGATTTAAACCCATTGCTGCAAGACCCGGGCATGATCTTTCATCCGCCTATGTTGTACATGGGCTACGTGGGCTTCTCCGTGGCCTTTGCTTTTTCGATTGCCGCGCTGTTAGGTGGCCAGCTGGATGCCGCTTGGGCGCGCTGGTCGCGGCCATGGACTATCATGGCATGGGTGTTTTTAACCGTAGGCATCATGGCCGGCAGCAACTGGGCATATTACGAGTTGGGTTGGGGTGGCTGGTGGTTTTGGGATGCGGTGGAAAATGCCTCCTTTAGGCCTTGGTTGGTCGGCAC
>SXLB01000038.1 GCA_005777825.1 Methylotenera sp.
GGCCTTATACGAGGCCGCCGCCGCCTTGTTTATCGCTAATTTGGTTGGCATAGACTTAAGCCTAGGGCAACAACTGATAGTCTTTGTCACCGCCATGATCGCAGCGATAGGCGCGCCTGGTATACCAAGTGCCGGCATGGTGACCATGGTCATGGTCTTGCAATCGGTGGGCTTGCCGGCTGAGGCGATTGCTATTTTATTGCCGATAGACCGCCTACTCGATACCTTGCGCACCACGGTTAATGTGGAAGGCGACATGATAGGCAGCTTGGTGGTGCAAAAATTAATGGCCAAACAGTCGGCCTAGGTCCGCTGGCTGGGGTCCTGCGTCTTACATTATTTGGCTGATTTTTGTATCACTTCGCCACCTTTTTCGATGTCTTTTCCCAGGCCTTGTACGGTATTGCATGCCGATAATGCCGTGCTGAGAAAAACAAAAAAAGTAGCCCTTGTCAGCTTGTTAAGTATGGTTGTGCTGGCCAGTCTAATCGAATGTGTTGTTAACAAAGTAGTGCCCTCAATCTGTCAAAATGAATCAATAGGCTTAATGAACTAAACCGTAAAGATTGTTTCCATAACTATTTCATGCGTGCAGCTTGCGAGCAGATGTTGCCTCACGATTGTGAAATTAATAAGATAATTTCGTGATGGTTTAGGGGGCCTTGGATTCTGACTAGTCAAAAAAATGACCGGCATGCTCTTGTATCATTACAACGCTATACTGCTCATGGGAAGAGTGGCTTAGCGTTAATAGGGCTGCTGAATTTTACGAGAGAGGATAACAATGGATTGGGCGTATTTATTTAAGATTGGCGTAGCCTTGTTTGCTATTGTGAATCCCATAGGCAGTGTGCCCATTTTCATCAGTGCTACGGATGGATGGGACCGCAAACAAAAGTTACGTACCGCTAATGTGGTGGCATTGACGGTCTTCTTGGTGCTGGCTGCGTCGGCCTTATTTGGTGAAGGCATATTGGCTTTTTTCAGCATCACCATCCCGTCTTTTCAGGTAGGTGGCGGTATATTAATTTTATTGATCGCCATTAATATGCTGCATGCCAAGCAGAGTCATTCCAAGCAAACCCCAGAGGAAGCCAAAACCATGGAAGAGCGCGACGTGATAGCCATCGTTCCACTCAGCATACCCTTGCTGGCTGGCCCGGGGGCGATTAGCAGCATGATCATTGCTGCCCATGATAGCCCGACCATGGCTGCTCAGATTTCACTGCTGATGCCCATTTTAGTGGTGGCTATACTGGTGTGGTTAAGCTTGCAGTTATCCAGTTATATCGCCGGCAAATTGGGCACCATAGGCATTAATATAGTGACCCGTTTAATGGGCTTGATACTGGCGGCGATGGCGGTAGAGTTCATAGCACATGGCTTGAGCGGTCTGTTTTCGGGCTTAGGTGGCTAGCTTCAGCTTAAATGGCTTAATTAACCTTAGACAAATACACGCTTCATTAAAAGTTTGATATATATCAAACTCACTTCTGGCTATTAATTCGATAATGACTGCCCGCGTGTCTTTACCATGCGCCGTATCCACTCTATCGAAAAGTTAAGCTCATGACTGATTTAGCTAAAATTTGGCGAATTTTCACATCGGCACCCCATCGTGTTTTCTTTTTTTTGGGAGCGCTGCAGTCCTTGCTAAGCGTATCTTGGTGGTTAATTGATTTGGCTGGGCGTCATGCCGGGTGGTATGCGCCTATTGCATGGACGATGTCACCGCTGGATGCGCATGCTTTTTTGATGACATACGGATTTTTCCCATGCTTTATTTTTGGTTTTTTAATGACCACCTTTCCGCGTTGGATGAATGGCGAAGAAGTGGCACGCAAAGCTTATTTACCAGCATTTTTATTGCTGGCTAGTGGGACGGTGTTGTTCTATTTAGGGTTGATGTTTAGCGTATTCATTTTAAAGCTAGCGTACTTATTATTTTTGGCAGGTTGGGGCTTGGGTTTATTGGGCCTGTTACGGGTTTATTTACGTGCAACGCATCCAGACAAACGCCATGCAACCATTACTTGGACAGTGTTAGGCCTAGGCTGGTTGTTGTTGCTGGGGTTTGTTAGCCAGCAAGCCAGCCTCATCGCCGTGGCTAAAGTGGGCGGGATCTGGTTGATTCTATTACCGGTATTTTTTGCAGTGAGTCACAGGATGATTCCATTCTTCTCAGCCAACGTCATCCCCAACTATAAAATTGTCCGGCCTAATTGGGTGTTGGCCTTGGTGCCTGGCTTTGCACTTGGGCACGGGGTATTTGAGTTAGCTGGCTGGCAGGCTTGGACTTGGTTGTTTGATTTGCCTATGGCTGTCAGCGCGCTGTACTTAACGCTTGCTTGGCGTCTGCGAGACAGTCTTGGCGTGCCCATACTGGCCATGCTGCATATTGGTTTTGCCTGGCTGGCATTGGCTTTAGGCTTGTATGCGATACAGAGTTTGGCTTTGTGTTTAAGCTACCCTTTGCTATTGGCTAAGGCGCCTTTGCATGCTTTGAGCATAGGCTATTTCACCTCAGTGTTAATGGCCATGGCCACGCGCGTTACGCTTGGCCATTCTGGGCGCATACTAAAAGCCGACCAATTAACGTGGGCGCTGTTCTTGGCCTTTCAATCGGTAAGCGTGCTGCGTATAGCCGCTGAGTTGCCCGGTTTGGACTTTTTAGGGCGTGCGCATTTTTATCTTGGCGCAGCCCTGATGTGGTTGCTTTGCTTTGGGATTTGGACTTGCAAATACATGCCGATTTATTGGCAAGATAGGACCAATTGATTGCCCGCTAGGGTTTAATTTATGGCTTGCTATGGCGGACTTAAACAAACAGCCGGATGGTATTGCATCATGATGAAGCGACGAATTCGCGACAAAATTATTGGCCTCTTGCTGCTGTATTTATTGGTAGCCTTATTGGCAATTGGCGCTACGTTAACCGCATCATGGCGCTTAGAGGGTGGCGCCGCGGCAATCAATGAAGCGGGCCGAGAACGCATGCGTTCTTACCGTATCGCTTATCTATTGGAGCAGCATATTGCCCAGCCCACAACGGCATTACGGCAATCGTTAGAACAAGAAATGGCTGCGTTCGAAGCGGGCTTGTCGGAGTTGGCTGCAGGCAATCCACAGCGGCCATTATTCTTGCCTAAAGATGCCGAGCTGCGTTCCCGAATGGCCCATTTAACCCTGTCCTGGCAGCGGCATATCAAACCGAAAATCACAACCATCCTTAATTCCACCCATAAAGCCGAGCAGCAAGTTGCTTTAAACACTTACCGTCCAATGTTGGAGCATTATGTGGTCGGCATCAATACCTTGGTCAGCTTGATTGAGCAAAACAACGCTAAATCGACTCTGTTCTTACGCAGTTTGCAGATTGCGCTCATGCTGTTGGCGTTACTGGGTACGGGTTTATTGGTGTATTTATTTAACCGCATGGTGGTGCATCCGGTCACGCAATTGCGTGAGAGCATGCTGCGCATGACTACCGGTGATTTTGCTGTGCGCTTGCCGGTTAATAGCCAAGATGAGCTTGGGGAATTGGCGCTGGGGTTTAATCGCATGGCCGATGAATTGCAGGATTTGTACGCCACTTTGGAGCAGCGGGTTGAAGAAAAAACCCGTAGCATAGAAGCCAAGAATCGCGAATTAGCCACCTTGGATAAAGAGATGGCCATATCTGAACAGCGTAATTTGTTGGCGCAAGAGTTGCACGACAGCATTGCCCAATCGTTGGCATTTTTGAATATCCAGGTGCAATTATTGCAGGAAGATTTTAAGCAGGCACGCCATCAAGAAGTGGAACAAGCTTTGCTTAAAATTCGCCAAGGGGTACAAGAAAGTTACGACGATGTGCGTGAGTTATTGGTGCATTTCCGTACGCGTATGCACTGCACGGATTTACTCACGGCCATCAGCGCTGCCTTGGAAAAATTGACTGAGCAAACTGGCATTAAAACCGAATTTAATGTCAGCGGACCGGTACCGGTGCTACCCGCCGAGCAAGTGTTGCAACTCATGCATATCGTCCAAGAAGCCCTATCCAATGTGCGTAAGCACGCGCAAGCGAGCTTGCTTAGCGTGGAATTGGATTGCGCCGAGCACGGCGAAATCCGTATTCGTGATAATGGCATAGGCTTTGATGTTAGCCGTGATGCCGGTGATAGCCATGTGGGTTTGCGTATTATGCGTGAGCGTGCGCAACGCATCGGCGCCCAATTAACTGTTGAGTCCAGGGCGGCAAACGGCACCCGGATCTGCCTTATGCTGCCGAAATAATGAACCGGAGGCCGAGCTTATGCACGATATACGCGTCTTGATTATTGATGACCACACCTTGTTTCGTAGCGGCATTAAATTACTGCTCGAGCGTCAAGCTGGCTTTGCCGTGGTGGGCGAAGCCGGTAGTGCTTTGGACGGGGTCAAGCGGGCAAAAAAATTAAAACCGGATGTGATTTTATTGGATTTGCACATGCCCGACATAGGGGGATTGCAAGTCATCGCGTTGTTACGCGAAGAAATGCCTACGGCGCAAATTATCATGCTGACTGTGTCAGAAGATGCCGAGGATTTGTTAGAGGCTTTGCGCGCAGGTGCGCGTGGGTATTTGTTAAAAAACATAGAAACCGATTTTTTATTGGATGCCATCCGTCGGGCAGCCAAAGCGGAATCGGTGATGTCGCCGCTGATGGCGAACAAATTAGCCGATGCTATTCGCCAGCCAGAAAAAGCAAGCAATGCGTCGGACAGCAGTTTGGAAAAATTGTCCCCGCGCGAGCGGGAAGTCATCACGATGTTGGCGCGTGGTGCCAGCAATAAAGAAATTGCCCGTAGCCTGGATTTGGTCGAATCCACCGTTAAAATTCATGTGCAGGGCATACTGCGTAAACTCAACTTATCTAGCCGTGTGCAAGCCGCGGTGTTTGCTGTTGAGCACGGTTTGACCAGTCAGCCGCATTAATTTCACTCGCGCTAGACCCCTACCTAAAAGAACTAGTCAGCAAGAGCAGACTAGTTCTTTTTCTTCATGCCATCACTACTTTTGATTGACGGCAATTTGATGTAAGTCAATCGAGCAACAAAGCCCGTCCGTAGAATCGTTTCTGTAATTGATCAGCAAATGGCTTGCTGACCTAGCAATCACTGCTAAAGGGGACGAATATGGCTACACAACAATATAAAGCATGGTCGGTCGTGGGAATGAGCACGCTGTCTTTTACTGTGTGTTTCATGATTTGGATGATGTTTGCCGTGATAGGCATCCCCATCAAAACCCTGTTGAACCTAAATGAAACTCAGTTTGGTATTTTGATCGCCATGCCAGTATTAACCGGCTCTTTAATTCGCTTGCCATTAGGTATGTGGACAGATCGTTTCGGTGGGCGGGTGGTGTTCTTTACTTTGATGTTGTCGACCGTGCTGCCGATTTATTTGATTTCTAAGTGCACCGAGTATTGGCAATTTCTTGTCACCGGTTTATTCGTAGGGGTTGCCGGTGGTTCCTTCACTGTTGGCATTGCCTATTGTGCACGTTGGTTTCCTAAGCATCAGCAAGGTTTGGCCATGGGGATTTTTGGCGCAGGGAATACCGGTGCTGCCGTAACCAAATTGGTGGCACCGCTTATTGTTGTTGCTTACGGCTGGGCCATGGTGCCGCAATTTTATGCCGGCTTAATGTTGCTGACGGCGGTGCTGTTTTGGCTATTTACCTATTCCGACCCGGCCCATAAAAACAGCAACACGGTCACCATGCGTGAGCAGTTGGCGGTCTTGAAAGACCATAAAGTGTGGAAGTACAGCCAGTATTACTCCATCGTGTTTGGCGGCTACGTGGCCTTGGCCTTGTGGATGACTAAGTACTACATCACTGAATACGGTTTTGATCTTAAGTCAGCGGCCTTGATGGCAGCGGCCTTTAGCATCCCTGGCGGCATATTGCGTGCGGTGGGCGGCTACTTTTCTGACAAATTCGGCGCCCACACTATCACTTGGTGGGTATTGTGGGTGTCATTACTTTGTTTGTTTTTCCTCTCTTACCCACAAACCAACATTTCCATACTGACCGTGAATGGTCCACAAACCTTTCATGTTGGCCTCAATGCCACACTCTTCACCATCATCATGTTCACCATGGGCATTGCTTTTGCCATAGGTAAGGCCTCGGTGTTTAAGTACATATCCGATGATTACCCACAAAACATAGGCGTGGTATCTGGCGTAGTCGGACTGGCAGGCGGCATGGGCGGTTTCTTAATGCCCATTATGTTTGGTGCTTTGGTGGACCTGACCGGGGTGCGTTCATCGGCCTTTATGTTGATGTTCGGCATCGTCTGGGTATCGCTGATTTGGATGTATTGGACAGAAGTGCGACCAGTCAAGATTGGTAGGCACCATGAGCGTCAAGCAAGAAAACAAATGGTATCAATCTAGGAGAGCGGCATGGCGACAAATATTGAAACATGGAACGTTGAAGACAACGCAGTTTGGGAATCCGGCGCTAAAAAAATTGCTTATCGCAACCTGTGGATTTCTGTACCGGCCTTGCTGTGCGGGTTTGCCGTGTGGTTGATGTGGGGCATCATTACCGTGCAAATGAGCAATTTGGGCTTTCCGTTTAGTAAAGACGAATTGTTTACCTTAACCGCCATTTCTGGCTTGGCTGGCGCCACCATGCGTATACCCGCTTCATTTTTTATACGCTTGGCCGGTGGCCGCAATACCATCTTTCTCACTACCGCCATGTTGATCAGTCCGGCTATCGGCACTGGCATAGTCTTGCAACACCCTGAGTGGCCGTTATGGTCTTTCCAGCTGATGGCGCTGTGGTCTGGGGTGGGTGGCGGTAATTTTGCTAGCTCCATGAGTAACATCAGCACATTTTTCCCTAAGCGTTTGCAAGGTACGGCCTTAGGTTTGAACGCCGGCTTGGGCAATTTTGGCGTGACCACCATGCAAATTCTCATCCCATTGATCATGACGGTGGGCGTGTTTGGTGCTTTAGCGGGCGATGCCACGGTGTTAGTAAAAGACAGCGGTTGGATCTTCGGAAAAATTCCTAGCGGCACGGCCACCTATATCCAAAATGCTGGTTTCGTTTGGTTATTTTTGTTATTGCCTTTGGCGGTGGCTTGCTACTTTGGTATGAATAATCTCTTACCCATTTCAGCCGATGCGCGTCACACCATTTTGTCTTTCGTGAAAATTATTTGGTTGTATACGCTGGCTTTCTTGCCGGCTGTGGCTGGTTTGTATTTGTATTTGCCCGCGCCAACCGGTCTAGGCATGCTTAACATGTGGTTGACCATGCCGTTGATTATTATTAGCACCTTGTTGGTTATGAAATTAGCGGCTTTTGGCAGCATGAAAGACAATATTGCCCGACAGTTTGCGATTTTTAACAACAAACACACTTGGTCGATGACGGCATTGTATTTGGTGACATTTGGTTCTTTCATTGGCTTTTCCATGGCCTTACCCTTATCCATCACGGTTATTTTTGGTGACAAACACCTGCTGGATGCGGCCACTGGCATTTGGACCCATGTTAAGAATCCGAATGCGCCGTCTGCCTTGACCTATGCTTGGATAGGCCCTTTTGTTGGGGCGCTGATTCGACCCGTAGGCGGTTGGATATCAGACAAGGTGGGTGGCTCCATCGTGACCCAAGTGATTTCTGCGGTGATGGTGTTGGCTTCTATCTACGCCGGCTACGTCATGATGCAGGCTTACCATTCGCCTACCCCAGAAGTCTACTTTAATGCCTTCTTGCTGACCTTTGTTGTGTTGTTTGCCGCTACCGGCATGGGCAATGGCTCAACGTTTAGAACGGTGGGGGTCATCTTTGATCGCGTGCAAGCCGGGCCAGTGTTGGGTTGGACCTCTGCAGTGGCGGCATACGGATCCTTCATCGCCCCGGAAGTCATTAAAGGGCAAATCAAAGCCGGCTCGCCAGAAATGGCCATGTATGGGTTTGCCGTGTTTTATGCGCTGTGCTTACTGCTTAACTGGTGGTTTTACTTACGCGCCAATTCAGAAATAAAAAATCCGTAATGAATGGCAACCGGCAAGCAAGGCTGGCCTGCCGGTTAAATTAATGATGATTGCCGCACGGCGGCTGTTGGGAGAGAAACATGAGTCACTTTTTGGATAGATTGAAATTTTTTGACAAAGTTAAAGCCACGTTTTCGAATGAACACGGCATAGTGACCAATGAAGACAGGCAGTGGGAGCAGGCTTACCGTCACCGTTGGCAACACGACAAAGTAGTGCGGTCTACTCACGGGGTCAATTGCACCGGTGGTTGCTCATGGAAAATCTTTGTTAAAAATGGCTTGGTGTCCTTTGAGATGCAGCAGACCGATTACCCACGCACACGGGACGATTTGCCTGATCATGAGCCGCGTGGTTGCCAGCGTGGTGCGTCATTTTCCTGGTATTTATACAGCCCGCATCGTATCAAACACCCTTTAATACGCGGACGCTTATTGGATTTGTATCGCCTCGAGCGCCTGGCCGGTAAAGACCCCGTCGAGGCTTGGGCGGCCATACAGGCCGATGCGGCTAAACGCAAAGCCTATACCGCGGTGCGAGGCCTAGGTGGATTTGTTCGGACATCTTGGGATGAAGTGAACGAAATCATCGCTGCCGCCAATGTCTACACCATTAAGAAATACGGTCCAGACCGTATCTTCGGTTTTTCTCCCATCCCTGCGATGTCCATGATTTCTTACGCCGCAGGCTCCCGATTCCTTTCCCTCATCGGTGCGGCCTGCGGATCTTTTTATGATTGGTATTGCGACTTGCCGGCGGCCAGTCCGCAAACTTGGGGTGAGCAGACTGACGTGCCGGAGGCGGCCGATTGGTATAACTCAACCTACATCATTATCACCGGGGCCAACTTGCCCATGACTCGTACGCCCGATGCCCATTTTGCCTCTGAGGTGCGTTATAAAGGGGCAAAAATTGTTGCCATGGCGCCGGATTACGCTGAGTTTTGTAAGTTCTCTGATTTATGGATGCCGATTAAACAAGGCACCGATTCTGCGGCATTTTTGGCCATGGGCCACGTGGCATTGAAAGAGTTTTACATTAATGCGCAAGACGCATATTTCCAAGAATACGCGCGTAAATACACCGACATGCCCATGCAGGTCATGTTGCGTAAACAAGGTGATGCCTACGTGTCGGATCGCTTCTTACGTGCTTCGGATTTCGATGGGGCCTTAGGTGAAAGCAATAACGCGGAATGGAAAACCATCGTATTTGACCGTAAGTCCTGCGCTTTTGTCGCACCCAATGGCAGCATAGGCTTCCGCTGGGGCGAGGAAGGGAAATGGAATTTACTCGAGCAAGCGGCGCAGCACGAGATTGCCGCTGAACTGTCCTGCTTAGACGACAGGGATGAAGTGGCATCGGTCGGTTTCCCGCATTTTACTGCGGGGGAATCCGCCTTGCTCTATCGCAATGTGCCGGTGCGTAAGGTGAAGTTGGCTAATGGCGAGACGGTCTTGGTGGCGACGGTATTTGATTTGCAGGTCGCGCAATACGGCATAGACCGTGGCTTAGGCGGTGACAATGTCGCCAGCAGCTATGCCGATGCCAATGTGGCCTACACGCCGGCTTGGGCTGAAAAAGTCACCGGTGTGAAAGCCGCTGACATCGAGCGTACTGGCCGTGAGTTTGCCTATAACGCGTCTAAAACCAAGGGTAAATCCATGGTCATCATGGGCGCGGCCATTAACCATTGGTATCACAACGATTTATCCTACCGCGCCATCATGAACTTGTTGCACATGTGCGGTTGCGTGGGACAAACCGGTGGTGGTTGGGCGCATTACGTAGGTCAAGAGAAATTGCGTCCGCAAGCCGGTTGGGCGCCGATTGCCTTTGCTTTGGATTGGATGCGCCCACCGCGCCACACCAACTCCACGTCTTATTGGTATTTCCATACCGACCAATGGCGTTATGAAACATTGAATGCTGACAGCTTGTTGTCGCCAGCCGGTAAGGGTAAAAACAAGGGCAATTCCATCGCCGATTACAACGTTAAAGCCGCGCGCATGGGTTGGTTGCCTTCCATGCCTAACTTTAACCGCAATCCGATTGAGCTGGCTGAGGAAGCCAAGCAAAGCGGTGCGAACGATGAAGCGGCGGTGGCCAAGTACATTGCCGGGCAATTGAAATCCGGTAAATTGGATGTGGCCTATGCCGATCCGGATAACCCGGTCAATTGGCCGCGTAACTTATTTGTCTGGCGGGCCAATTTGATAGGCACTTCGGCCAAGGGCCATGAATACTTTTTGAAACACTTATTGGGTGCGCAAAACGGCGTACTGCAAGAGTCTGGTGCCGGGCGGGCGAATAAAGAAGTGCAATGGCACGAGGACGCGCCCATAGGTAAATTGGATTTGATGGTGGACATCAATTTCCGCCTTAATTCTACTGGGGCCTATTCCGACATCATTTTACCTACCGCGACGTGGTACGAAAAAAATGATTTAAATACCACGGACATGCACCCTTTTATCCATCCTTTATCCGAAGCGGTGTCACCGGGCTGGGAATCCAAATCCGATTGGCAGATTTTCAAAACGCTGGCGAAAACTTTCTCTGGTCTAGCGGAAAAACATTTGGGTACCAAGCAAGAAGTGGTGGCCTTGCCCATGCAACACGATTCCGCGGCAGAATTGGCCCAGCCGTTTGGCGAAGTCAAAAACTGGAAAGAGGGCGATTGCGAACCCATACCCGGCAAAACCATGGCGATTATTAAGGTGGTGGAACGCGCGTATGCCGATACCTACCGAAAATTCATCGCGCTAGGACCTTTGATGACCAAGTTGGGCAACAACATCAAAGGCATCGATTGGAACACCGATCAAGAGTACGAGGAACTTAAGAAACACAACAGCACGGTCAAAGAACCGGGGGTTTCTTTTGGTATGCCATCCTTGTCTGAGGACATCGAGGTGTGTGATTCGGTGATGCGGATGGCGCCAGAAACCAACGGCGAAGTGGCGCATAAATCCTGGACCGCTTTGTCGAAAAAAACCGGCATAGACCACCACCATTTGTATGCCGGCCGTCACGAAGATAAGTTCACCTTTAAAGACATCCAAGCGCAACCACGCAAAATCATTACTGCGCCCACTTGGTCTGGCATTGAGTCCGAGCACGTGTCTTATACGGCGGGTTACACCAATATTCATGAGCATATTCCGTTTCGTACGCTAACGGGTAGAGCGCATTTTTATCAGGATCACGAATGGATGTTGGATTTTGGTGAAGGTTTCTGTACCTACAAACCCATGGTTGATTTGGGTGAATTAAATGCCTTGCCTAACAGCGTCACCAGCAAGCCGCATTTGGCATTGAATTGGATCACGCCGCATTCTAAATGGGGCATCCACTCTTCCTACCAAGATAATTTACGCATGCTGACTTTATTCCGTGGTGGCCCGTATGTGTGGCTGTCTGAAGACGATGCAAAATCGGTAGGCATAGCGGATAACGATTGGGTGGAAGCGGTCAATCATAATGGCGCGACCGTGGCGCGGGCGGTGGTTTCGCAACGCGTACCACGCGGCATGGCCATGATGTATCACGCGCAGGAAAAAAATGTCAACGTGCCCGGCTCGCCGTCTACCGGTAAACGCGGCGGTATTTTGAATTCGGTGACACGGGTCATCATGAAGCCGACCAATATGATAGGGGGGTATGCCCAGCTGTCTTATGGCTTTAATTACTTCGGTACGGTGGGATGCCAACGCGACACCATGGTGGCCTTACACAAAATAGCCGATAAAGACGTCGATTGGTTAGAACGGCCACTGAGCGACGAGCGCGAAGCGCAACTTAATCCCGTTGGCATTAGCGCCAAGTAAAAGGACACCAGGAGATTATTATGAAAGTACGTGCACAATTCGCCTTTGTCTTCAATCTAGATAAATGCATAGGCTGCCATACCTGTTCGGTTACATGCAAAAACGTTTGGACCAACCGCAAAGGCGTGGAATACGCTTGGTTTAATAATGTGGAATCCAAGCCTGGCGTGGGTTACCCGAAACAGTGGGAGAATCAAGAGGTATGGCAAGGCGGTTGGGAATTGAAAAATGGCAAGTTGGAACTTAAATCCGGTAGCCGTGGCAGTAAATTGCTCAATATTTTTGCCAACCCCGACATGCCTGAGATAGACGACTATTACGAGCCATTTACCTATAACTACGCGCATTTGCAAAATGCACCCTTGTCTGAAGCGACGCCGACCGCGCGACCCATCTCGCAAATCACCGGTAAATCCATGGAGAAGATTACTTGGGGGCCTAACTGGGAAGATGACTTAGCCGGTGAATTCCATAAGCGCAGCAAAGATAAAAACATGGATAGCATACAGAAGGAAATGTATGGCCAGTTTGAAAATACCTTCCACATGTATTTGCCACGCATTTGCAACCATTGCTTAAACGCGGCTTGCGTGGCGGCCTGCCCATCTGGGTCTATCTACAAGCGCGAAGAAGACGGTATCGTGTTAGTCGATCAAGATAAATGCCGCGGCTGGCGCATGTGCGTCAGCTCATGCCCTTATAAAAAAGTGTTCTACAACTGGGAGTCGGGCAAAGCCGAGAAATGCATAGGCTGCTACCCACGGGTGGAGTCGGGCATGCCCACGGTTTGTTCGGAATCCTGCGTGGGTCGCATACGCTACAACGGCATCATGTTGTACGACGCTGACCGCATTGAAGAATTGGCCAGCATGGAAGACACGCAAGACCTATACGAGGCACAGCGCCGTATATTCCTGGACCCAAACGATCCTGAGGTTATCAAAGCCGCTCGTCTAGAGGGCATTAATGAGGATTGGTTGGTGGCAGCACGCAACTCACCGATTTGGAAAATGGCCATGGATTGGAAGATTGCTTTCCCTATGCACCCTGAATTCCGTACCTTGCCCATGGTGTGGTACGTGCCACCTTTATCACCGGTGCAATCGCAAATTGATCAGGGCAATCTGCCGGTCGGTCCTGATGGGGCCATTCCCTTGGCTGGGTCCATGCGCTTGCCAGTGGAATACTTGGCAAATTTACTTACCGCAGGAAAAACCCAGCCCATAGAAAGTGCGCTGAACAAACTGATAGCCATGCGCAGCTACCAACGTTCTATCCACGTGGAAGGCCAAGTGGATACCAGGGCGATTGATGCCGCTGGCATCACCGAAGAGCAGGCTAAGGAAATGTACCGTTACCTTGCCATTGCCAATTACGAAGACCGCTTCGTCATCCCAACCGGCCATACCGAAGAAACCTTGGACGATTCCTTCGGTTTCCAAGGGCAAAACGGCTTTAACTTTGGTAACGACAGTTCACACGGCGTTTCAAAAATCACTTTATTTCCGCGCCGCCGTAAAGACACGGTAGAGCCAAAAGAGCTGGCGCCATCAAGTGACCATAATAGTTAAAATTCAAAGGAAAACAGCATGCAAATTTACAAATTATTATCGGCCCTACTGGATTACCCCGATCAGGATTTGCTAGCGCACTTGCCTGATTTGCAAGACTTCGTTGGGCAAAGTTCGGAGCTGGATCACGCCGAGCGCGAGGCCTTGCAGGGGTTTTTGCGGCATGTGCAACACCGTACGCTAACCAACCTGCAAACCGACTACGTGCTGACTTTTGATATGACCGCAGAACACAGTTTGCATCTCACCCACCATTTGTTTGGCGACGATAAAAACCGTGGCCCAGCTTTAATCGATTTGGGTGAATTGTATAAGGATTACGGCGTGGAAGTGGTGAGCAACGAGTTGCCCGATTACCTGCCCTTGATCTTGGAATTTGCCGCCTATTTGGATGACAACGAGGCCACGGTATTTTTATCCGATGCTAAAAAAGTCTTGGCGGTATTGACGGATAACTTGCAAAAAGCCAACAGCCCCTATGCTGCGCTGTTGTCGATTATAGACAACCGGGCCACGCTAACTAAATTGGCTGCATAACGGCCTTTGAGGAGAACAACATGAATTTACACAATTTTATTTACGGCGTGTACCCATATATTGCCCTGACGGTTTTTTTACTGGGCAGTTTGCAGCGCTTTGACCGCGAGCAATACACGTGGAAGAGTGATTCCAGCCAGCTCTTGTCCAAAGCCAATATGCGTTTAGGTAGCAACTTATTTCATGTTGGCATACTGGCTATTTTTGCCGGCCATGCCGTCGGATTGTTAACCCCGCACGCTGTGTTTACCGGGTTGGGTGTCAGCGACATGACGCATCAAATGGTGGCCATTTGGGCGGGTTCTGTTTTTGGCGGCATGTGTTTGCTTGGCGGCAGCATTTTATGGCTACGCCGTATGTTTAACGCCCGTGTGTCGGCCGCCAGTCGTGGCTCGGATAAATTCATCCTAACTTGGTTGCTGATCACCTTGCTGCTCGGTTTGTCTACCATACCGGTGTCCATAGGCCACGCTAACCACGGCAACCCTAGCGTCATGATCGCCCTAGCCGACTGGGTGCAAAGCATCGTCTATTTGCACCCTAATCCTAGCTTGCTAGCTGGCGTGGATACGGTGTTTAAAATCCATTTATTCTTTGGCATGACGGTGTTCTTGGTGTTCCCGTTCACCCGTATGGTGCACGTCTGGAGCGCGCCATTTGGCTATGTTAACCGCCCCTATCAAATCGTCCGCAGCAAACGCAAACTTTAGAAAACGAGGAAATAGCATGACCCATTTACTTAACTTACGGCCATTGGCCGCCGCTTGTTTACTGGCGATGAGTTGGCCGGTTATGGCCGATGAGGCGGCCCCTGCACCAGTTAATTTGCTCGAGGCGATACAGCAAGGTAAGCCCATGACCAATTTCCGCTTGCGCTACGAGCACGTCGATCAAACAGCCACGGCTTTAACCAATAAAGCCCATGCCTTTACCTTACGCAGTTTAATCGGTTGGCAAACCGCTGCCTTGCATAACTTTAGTTTGGCCGCGCAGTTGACCGACGTGCATGAGTTCAACCACGACTTTAATGACAAACGGGACAATGTATCGGAGCCAGGTAAAATCAGCTACCCAAATGTCGTCGATCCTAGCCATACCGGTATTAATCAGCTGTACGTGGATTGGACAGGCGTAAAAAACACCAAGTTGCGTTTAGGTCGCCAACAATTGAATTTAGACAACGTGCGCTTTATCGGCGACATCGGTTTTAGGCAAAACATGCAGGTGTTTGATGGCGTTTCTTTGTTAAATAAAAGCTTGCCAAACACGGAATTGTTTGCCGCCCATTTTGATAAGGTGCGGCAAGTTAATACGGCAAAACGCAGCGGTAACATAGAGCTGGTCAATGCTAAGTACCGCCTGACCCCTAGCACCAATTTGATCGCCTACGGCTATTTGGTAGACGTGGCTGACTTGAGCCAAAATAACGGCGATGCCACTGTCACGTCGGCGACCGTCGCCCAGGCTGGCAATGGTTTGGGCACAAGCGGCGATGCCAGTAATAAAACCTTGGGTTTGCGCTTAGACGGATTAGCGAAAATCAACCAAGATTGGAAAGTGCTGTACACCGCCGAATACGCCAAACAAGACGACTACCGTGGCGGCAGCAGCCTAATCGATGCCCATTATTATAAATTGGGCGGCGGCGTGGCTTACAGTACTTGGTCGGTACGGCTTGATCAAGAAATGCTGTCTAGCAATGGTGGACGCTATGCCTTTCAAACGCCCTTAGGCACCAACCATTTATTCCAAGGCTGGGCGGACGTGTTTTTGGTGACGCCAAGGCAAGGCATCAAAGACACCTTCGTTAGCGTGGCCGGCAACATAGAAAAGCTTAAACTGTATGCCGAGTACCACGTGATTGAATCGGACAAGCCGTTTGATACACTCTCCGGCGGTTTTGGCGATAAATACGGCCGCGAGTTTGATGCCAGCCTCAGTTACCCGGTGAACGCTAAATTGAATGCCAAATTGGAATACGCTAAATTCAGCGAGTCCGATGTTTACGGCGCCACCGCAGGGGCCCCAGTGACTAAAGGCGACAAAGAAATTATTTGGCTTACGGCCTTGTACACCTTTTAATTTTTCATGCAAGCTTATGCACCAGTCCAGAATAGTCTGGTAGACCGCTTTGGTCGCCAGGTGAATTATTTGCGCCTATCCATCACCGATAGGTGCGATTTTCGCTGCGTCTATTGCATGAATGACAACCCGACTTTCTTAGCCCGTGAGGACGTTTTATCCTTAGAAGAATACGCGCGTTTGGTTAAGGTGTTTGTCGAACTGGGGGTGGCTAAAGTTCGCATCACCGGTGGCGAACCGCTGGTACGCAAAAATGCCATGCGCTTATTTGAGGCCTTAGGCCAATTGCCCGGCTTAAATGAGTTAGTGCTCACTACCAATGGATCGCAATTAGAGCAACATGCTAAGGCATTAAAACAAGCTGGAGTAATACGTATCAACATCAGTTTGGACAGCTTGGATGCGACGCGTTTTCGGCGCATTACCCGAGTGGGGGATTTGGCTAAAGTGTTGCGCGGCATTGCGGCGGCCAAGCAAGCCGGCTTTGCCAACATCAAGCTCAACAGCTTGCTCATGCGTGGCATAAATGACGATGAGGCTGTAGATTTAGCGGCCTTTGCCATTGCCAACGAGTTGGATATTTCTTTTATCGAAGAGATGCCACTGGGTGCCATGCCACACGCTAGGCAAGACAGTTATGTCAGTAACGATCAAACACTGGGCGTGCTGCGGGCACGCTACGATTTAATCGCCAGCACAGCCAACACGGGTGGGCCGGCACGCTATTGGCAAGTGCCTAACAAAAAAAGCAAAATTGGTTTCATTTCCCCGCACAGCCACAACTTCTGCGAGGCATGCAATCGGCTACGCATAAGCTGTCAGGGTGAGTTGCACCTGTGCTTAGGTCAAGAGCAGTCTGTGGATTTAAGGCCGCTATTAAGGGGCTACCCAGAGGACGATGGGCCACTTAAGCAAGCCATCCTAGCCAGCATGCAGCTTAAGCCTAAAGGCCACGATTTTGATATTAGCCGTGCCAGTCCAGCGGTAATACGCTTTATGTCACACACCGGTGGTTGATAGCCTAGCCTGCGGGGGAGTTGGTCGCCTGCCAAATGCGGAACCTGCCCACGCCGCCGGCTACCATGGAATAAGCGGCAGGCACCACTACTAGCGTAAGCAAGGTGGACGAGATCATGCCACCGATAATGGCTACCGACAGAGGTTTATTGGTTTCAGAGCCGGCACCTAGGCCTAATGCCGCTGGCAATAGTGCCAAGATGATGGTCAGCGAGGTCATCAGCACAGGTCGCAAGCGTATCGGGCACGCTTCCTTGAGCGCGTCATTCACATTGGCGCCTTTTTCCACCAGTTGATTGGTTAAATCCACCAGTAGAATCGAGTTTTTGGCCACCAAGCCTATCAGTAATACCAGCCCTATCATGGAGTAAATGTTAAGCGTGTCGCCAGTAACGAGCAGCGCGATGAGGCCGCCTATGATGGCCAAGGGTTGCGCTAACATGATGATGAAGGGCTGCACAAAGGAATTGAATTGGCTGGCCAATACCATGTAGAGCAAGATAAAAGCCAGGGAGAAAACAAACTTCATGTTCTTCATGGTTTTGCCAAACTCCTCGGCTTGGCCAGTGAATTTTAATTTGTAATCGGCTGGCACCAATTGCGCAGCGGTGGCTTTGACTATATTGACCGCGTCACCCAGTGCGGTATTCGGGTTGGCGTAAAAGTTAACCGCGTACTGCAAATCGTAGCGACCGATGACGGCGGCCCCCAACTCTTTGTTGAAGCTGGCCACGGCATCCAAGCGCACCAATTCACCACTGCTGCTGCGTAAATAGATTTTGTTTAAGTCCACGGTGTTATGCAAGGCTTCTTCACCGGCTTTCAGGCGGATGTCATAACGCTGCCCATCACTGTTGGCCTCGTTGTATTTAGCGACATTGATGCCACCGGCATACAAGGATACCGCTGTGGCAATGTCATTGGCACTTAAGCCCAATGCGGCGGCACGGGCCCGGTCTATGTCCACTTTGACTTGCGGCAAATCCAATTGCACGTCCAGGTCGACTTTGCCTATGTCGCCATTGCTGCTTAGCGTTTGCTGAAAACCCTGGGCAATGCGGCCTATTTCTTGCAAGTTGGCGCCGGTGATGTTGAACTGCAATTTTTCCGAACGCTGGCCACGTGCGATTGAAGCCGGTGATGGAATGGCGCGCACGCCTGGGATAGTATTTAATTCTTTTTTCAGTTCTTTAATTAAAGTCTGTTGGCTTTTTTGCCGCAGTTCTTTGGCTTTTAAACGCACGTTGACGTTGCCTTGATTAACTTGCCCGCGCGAGCCTGAACCTATGGTGGCAAAGTAGCTGGCCACTTCTTCTGGGTGCCTAGCGATGGTGGCCTCCACCAGTTTTAAACGGGAATCGGTGTAAGCCAAACTCGACCCCAATGGCGTTTTAACCATGATGCTAAAGCCACCTTCATCGGCCTCGGGCACGAAGTCTTTTTCCACGTACTTAAGTGATAAATAGCCGGATAAGACGACAAAAATTAACGTGAAAAGCAAGACTCTGCCTCGGTGTTTAAGCGCACTGTTTAAGATGGCTCGGTAGGCATTTTCTAGCTGAGTTAAAGCGCGGCCTATGGCTAAATAAATAGGCGTTTCGTTGACCCCTACTTTGAGGTAACGCGAGCACAGCATAGGGGTGAGGGTTAGCGAAACAAACAATGAGACCAGCACGCCAAAGGTGACAACGACAGCAAAGGATTCAAAAAACATGCCTATGATGCCGTCCATAAAAATCACCGGAGCGAAGATGCACACCAATGAAGCCGAGGAGGCGAGCACAGCGAACACCACTTCGTTGCTGCCTAGAATGGTGGCTTTAGTGCGGAAAGCGGCCACCGCCAGTGGATTTTTCATGTCGGCCGCGTTGAGCTTATTGCCGGCTTCGCCGGACATGTGGCGCAAGATGCTCTCGCGCACAACGATGGCATCGTCCACCACCACGCCTATCAACAGCAGCAAGGCCAACAGCGTCATGCTGTTAAAGGTGTAGCCTGAAAAATACATCA
>SXLB01000039.1 GCA_005777825.1 Methylotenera sp.
CTTCGCTGGCCGGCACGGCTATTTTTTCGGCGGCTATGGTCAGCAGCAGTTGTCGCGCCATCAGGTTGTTGCTCCATTTATTCATTTCCGGCAGCACTTGGCTTAAGGTTGGCGAGCCTTGCTCCAGTAATTTAATGGCCTGACTAGGCCGCGCCTTGACTTGCAGTTGACCAGAAAACTGCCCGCCCAGTCCTTGCCAGAGTTGTTTAAAGCTGTAATAGGCATACTGCTCGTCATTAAACAGACTTAACTCTAAAACCTTTTCATCGCAATCGGCGGCAAAGCTACCGCTGAAGGTGATGCTTTTAACGGGTTCGCCCGCACTGGTTTGCTCGCTGCTCACGCGGTATTGCATGTGGTTACGCCAATCGCGGCAGGCGCCGGGTAACAAGCGCATATTGTTGACGACCTCCAATTGCGGCAAGGCCATGTCGGCGGCGATGGCCACGGCATTTTTTTCGTTGGGGCTGGCGCTAAACTTAAAGCGGGTGTGCCGGCCGTTGATTAAAAAGGCGCTGGGCAGGGCGTTGTAAGCACGCCAGATTTCGTTATCAAAGCTGGCTGGCTGTTGTTGCGGCGCGGCAAAATGGCTTTTATCCAGGATTAAATCGCCTTTGATTTCTTGGATGCCGGCTTGTTTGATGCTGCTAAGCAAGCGCCAAAAATCGGCCGAGTTAAAGTTGGGGTCGCCGTAACCTTTGATAATCAGGTTGCCATTCAGCACGCCTTGGCTTAGCTGACCGTCGTAATAGACTTCGGTTTTCCACCTGTAATTAGGGCCGAGTAAATCCAGTGCGGCCTTGCTGGTTACCAGCTTCATGACCGAGGCCGGATTCAGGCTTTTGTCTGCGTTGTGTTGCAAACTGGCTTGCTCGCTGTCGACCGCTTGCACCACCACCGCCACTTGCGCTAGCGGCACGCCAGCTTGATTCAAGGCTTGCGTCACTTCGCTGGGTAAATCGGCCTTGGCCGTTAAACTGGCTAAGCCCAGTAGCAGGCAGCACAGTGATTTTTTCATAGTGCCAGCCTAATCGCTTGATGGGTAGCGTTGAGCATGAAGTCGACCTCCTCGCGGCTGATGCTGTAGGGCGGCATCAAGTACACCGTGTTGCCTATGGGGCGCAATAGCAGGCCTTGTTTTAGTGCCTCGGCGTAACAGCGCTGGGCAAAACCGGGCTTTGCATCCACCACGTCCATGGCCAATATCATGCCTTGTTGGCGTAAGTGTTGTATCGGTAACTCGGCCAGTGGCGTCGCCTGGGTCTTGATGTAATCCGCTAAGTCGCGGTTTTTCTCCAGCACCGCGTCATCAGCAAAAATGCCCAAGGTGGCCAGTGCCGCACTGCAAGCCAAGGGGTTGCCGGTGTAGCTGTGGCTATGCAAAAAGCCTTTGACCGTGCGTTCGTCATAAAACGCTTGGTAGACGGTGTCGGTAGTCAGCACTGCCGATAAAGGCAAGTAGCCGCCGCTGATGCCTTTGGATAAGCAGATAAAATCGGCGATATCGCTCACCTTGGCCGCGGCTTGCTCGCAGGCAAACAGCGTGCCGGTGCGGCCAAAGCCCACGGCAATCTCGTCGGCAATTAAATGCACTTGGTAGCGCGTGCATAGTTCCCGTGCCCGTTGCAAATAGACCGGGTGGTGCATGGCCATGCCGCCTGCGCATTGCACAATGGGTTCAATGATGAAGGCGGCAATTCGGGCATGATGGCGGCTCAGGTAGTCTTCTAAGGCCGCCGCACAACGCAGGGCATAGGTCTCGGCCGTTTCACCGGGCTCGGTCAAACGAAAATCCGGGCTGGGTAGCTGGGCCGATTGCATCAATAAGGGGGCATAGGTGTCCTTAAAAATGGCCACATCGGTGACGCTCAAGGCGCCCAAGGTTTCGCCGTGGTAGCTGTTTTTTAGGCTAATGAACTGGGTCTTGTTAGGCTGGCCCTGGTTGCGCCAATAATGAAAACTCATTTTCAGGGCAATTTCAGTTGCGCTGGCTCCATCTGAGGCATAAAAAGCGTGGCCTAAACCGGTTAGCTCGCTGAGTTTTTCCGAGAGCGCCACCACCGGTTCGTGGGTAAAGCCGGCCAGCATGACGTGTTCCAATTGGTCAAGTTGGCTTTTGATGGCGTCTTTAATACGCGGGTTGTTGTGACCAAACAAGTTGACCCACCAGGAGCTGATGCCGTCCAAATAGCGCTGGCCGTCTGCATCGTAAAGCCACACCCCTGCACCTCGCTCGATGGGGATGAGTGGGAAGGTCTCGTGCTGCTTCATTTGCGTGCACGGGTGCCATACGGATTGCAGGCTGCGGGCTAATAAGCGGCTATTGGTCATGGTGCTTAGGCCGGGCTGTCAAATGCGGTTTCACGTTGGTGTTTTACTCTTAAAATAACAATGGTATCGTTCAATTCGTCAAATGCGTACAAGGCCACGTAACCGGAGCGACCGCGAGAAATAATCAGCTCGCGTATGCCCTCTGCCTCGGTTGGTCGGCCTATTTCCGGGTGGTTTTTTAGTAAGGATAGACCTTCCTCTAAAATGCCGTAGGTGGCCACGGCCGCGGCTTTAACCTGATCAATTAAAAAATCCACCAAGCGCAGCAAGTCTTTTAGCGCGGCATCATGATAAACAATACGTATCATTGCATGACGGCTATTTTTTGCCGTATTTTTTTGCACTAGGCGGCGAGGCCGAGCTGCCATTTATTTTTGATCGCAGGTAGGCGTGCACTTGGTCGGCCTCATAGCCCATGCCGGACTCATCAAAATTTTTCTTGGCCGCCACCGCGCTTTGGATAAAGGCCAGGCGTTTTTCCACGCGCTCGGTTTGTTCGGCTATCACCTCCACCATAAAGGCATGCGGGCTTTTGCCAGCGATTTCCGCCAAGGTGTTGATGCGCTGTTTAAGGGCGTCGGGAAGCTTTAAACTGGTGGTGGCCATGGTGTAACCTTGCATGCATTAAAGTGTTACCAAAGTAACACCTGGCCTCAAGGCTGTCAAACCGTTTTGTGCTATAGTCCGCGTCTAAGATTTTTATCCCCTTGGACCATGCTAAAAACCCGTAAACACCTTGAATTGTTGGCTCCGGCAAAAAATGCCGAGTTCGGTATCGAAGCCATTAATCATGGTGCGGATGCTGTTTACATAGGCGGGCCGGCTTTTGGTGCCAGGTCAAAAGCGCCCAACACGGTGGCCGACATCGCGCGCTTGGTCAAGCACGCGCACCGTTACCATGCCGAGGTGTTTGTTGCCCTTAACACCATCTTCCATGATCAAGAGTTGGACGGCGCGCGCCAATTGGTTGAGCAGCTGTATGAGGCCGAGGTCGACGCCTTGATCGTGCAAGACATGGGCCTGTTAGAGATGGATCTGCCGCCTATTCAATTGCATGCCAGCACGCAAACCGACATCCGCACGGTAGATAAAGCCGTATTTTTAGACCAAGTGGGTTTTTCGCAATTGGTCTTGGCGCGCGAGTTGGATTTGGCCACCGTGCAAAAAATCGCCGCGGCCACCACCTGCAACCTTGAATACTTTATACACGGTGCCTTGTGCGTGGCTTTTAGCGGCCAATGCTTCATTAGCCATGCGCACACCGGCCGCAGTGCCAACCGCGGCGAGTGCTCACAAGAGTGCCGCTTGCCGTTCACCTTGGAAGACCAAAAAGGCCGCATCATAGGCAAAGACAAGCACTTTTTGTCCATGAAGGATAACGATCAAAGCGCCAATCTGCTGGCCTTAATCGATGCCGGCGTCAGCTCCTTCACAATAGAAGGGCGCTATAAAGATTTACCCTATGTCAAAAATGCCACCGCGCATTATCGACTATTGCTCGATGGCATCCTGCAGGACAGGCCGGAATTAGCGAAGTCCTCGCACGGCAGCAGCCGTTTTACCTTTAGCCCGCAACCGGAAAAAACCTTTAACCGCAGCGCCACCGACTACTTTGCTAACGGCAGGCAAGCCGACATAGGCGCCTTTGATACGCCTAAGTTTTCCGGTGAGGCCTTAGGCAAAGTGAGCAAAGTGGGCAGCGACTACTTTGAAGTGGACACCGAGGTCGAGCTGCACAACGGCGACGGCGTATGCTTTTTTGACGTGCATAAAGAGCTGGTCGGTTTGCGCGTCAACAGCCTGCTTGGGCGCAAACTCTACCCCAATGAAATGCCCGTGGACATACGCCGCGGCATGGCGGTTTTCCGTAACCGCGATCACGCTTTCATGCGCCTCTTAGAAAAAGACTCGGCCCAGCGCAAAATAGCCGTCACCTTGCGTTTAACCGATAGCGAGCAAGGTTTCCAATTAAGCGTGAGCGACGAAGCCGGTTTGGTCGGCACGGCCTTTTGCCCGGCCGACAAGCAATTGGCGGACAACCCAGCGCAAGCCCAGCAGAGCTTGCGCGACAACTTAGCCAAATTAGGCAACACCGATTTTGTCGCCAAAAACACCGAGCTGGCCACTAGCCAAGCTTGGTTTGTGCCGGCCTCACTGGTGAACGGTTTGCGCCGCGATGCCATCGCGCAATTGCAGTTAGCACGCGATGCCGCTTACCAACGCCCGCCACGCCGGCCGGCTAACGAGCCGCCAGCCATCTATCCGGAAGACACCTTGACGTATTTGGCCAACGTGTATAACCAACAAGCGCGGGCCTTTTACCAGAAGCACGGCGTGAAAATGATAGCGGCGGCGTACGAAGCCAACCAAGAATTAGACGAAGTGCCCTTGATGATCACCAAACACTGCCTGCGTTTTAGTCACGGTTTGTGCCCGAAAGAAGCCAAGGGCGTCATTGGCGTGCAAGGCACGGTGACGGCCGAGCCCATGACCTTAATCAGCGGTAAAGACCGCTACACCTTGAAGTTTGATTGCAAGCCGTGCGAGATGCACGTCATGGGCAAAATGCGCAAATCGGTGCTGCAGTTAGCGCAGCCGCAGGCCGTGCATTTTATGCCTAGGCGGCCTTAAGCTTTTTTCACGAATTCCGATTTCAGCTTCATGGCACCTATGCCATCGATCTTGCAATCGATGTCGTGGTCGCCATCTACCAAGCGGATGTTTTTGACTTTGGTGCCCACTTTCACCACCAAAGACGAACCTTTCACTTTCAAATCCTTTATCACCGTCACGCTGTCACCGTCTTGTAGCACGTTGCCATTGGCATCCTTGATTACTTTTTGCTCGTCGCCTTGATCGGCCGCGGCGGATTTAGGCCATTCGTGGGCGCACTCTGGGCAAACATACTGGTCGCCGTCTTCGTAGGTGTATACGGATTGGCATTGTGGGCAGTGCGGTAAATCGCTCATATTGGGCTTCTCTTTTTGATTAATACTTATTTTAACTAATGCAAAATGGGCTTGCTCGTGCCCTCTATGCTGGTTTGGACTGGGTTGGCCATAGTCAAATCCCAGTTGGCCTCACGGATAGCCAACTGCAGCATACTGGCCAGTGCTTGGATGAGCTCGCCGGTTAAGGCTATTTTAACGGATTGACCGGTGATGCATTGCAATTCCATATAGGGCGGCAAGTTGCCGATGCTAACAGTCAGGCAGTTTACCGCTAATAATGGCTCATCGGAACGGGCTTTTCGGTCGTTTTGGTAAGCCGATTGAAAATCCAGTTGCGCCATCTTTTGCTGCAACTCGGCATCGCGCATGAAATTATTTACCGCTTGATTTTTGTCTAGCGGGCCACTCGCTGAGCCCGATTGTAGGTTGCTGCCACTGGGCAGCAAAGTGCTGC
>SXLB01000040.1 GCA_005777825.1 Methylotenera sp.
CCACGCCAGGCTCACCAATCAAGACCGGGTTGTTTTTAGTGCGGCGCATCAAGACTTGTATCACGCGGCGAATTTCATCGTCACGCCCTATCACTGGGTCAAGCTTGCCCAATGCAGCACGCTCGGTCATATCCACCGTGTATTTTTTTAGTGATTCACGGTTGGATTCGGCATCCGAGGCATGCACTTGCTCGCCGCCTCGCACCGCACTGATGGCCGATTCCAAGGGCGCTTTAGCTAGACCGTGCGCTTTGAGCAATTTGCCGGCCGCACCTTTATCCTCCAGCAAAGCCAGCAAAAACATTTCACTGGCGATAAAACCGTCACCGCGTTTAACAGCCAACTTATCGGTGACATTAAGTAGGTTGTTTAGCTCGCGTGAAATCGCCACTTCCCCAGCGCTGTCGGTGCTTTTAGGCAGGTTGGCGATTGCACTGACCAAGCCGGCTTTTAGCGGCGCCAAATGCACCCCAGCATGGGCTAGCAAGGCGCTGCTGCCGCCGTCTTCTTGTTTAATTAAAGCATCCAATAAATGCAAAGCCTCTATGGTCGGGCTGTCATTGGCCACGGCCAAGCTTTGTGCATCATTGAGTGCTTGCTGAAACTTGGTGGTTAATTTATCAAAGCGCATGCTTGACTCCAGTAATGTTGATATAGCTTTACTGTGGGGGCGATAGCCTAATTTTCAATATATAATGACAGCGCTCTAATGCAGCGCGCATTGGGCGCAAACCGCCAGGCATGGCAACCGCAAACAGGCCTAAGCATTTCATGGAAACACATTTGTTAAGCGACACGCACAGCGACGAACCACAAGCCAACCCGGCCTGGAGCATACTGGACACCCCAGAGCAATGGATGCGCTTTAGCCAAACCGTGGGCGACGAAGCGCAACCCTTAGTTGAATCGAGCTTGTTACTAGATGGCTTACGTTGCGCCGCCTGCTCAGGCACAGTAGAACGGGGCTTAAGCGGCTTGCCGGGTATCGTCAGCGCACGCGTGAGCCTATCCAAAAAGCGTGCTGTGGTGGTCTGGTCTGCGGAATTAACCCGACCTTCCACCATCTTGGCCGCCATCCAAAAAATGGGTTACAGCGCCAACCCCGCCTCACACAATGAAAGCCAACTCAACGCTACCCAAAAAAATCGCGCGGCATTTTGGCGCTGGTTAGTGGCGGGCTTTTGCATGATGCAAGTCATGATGTACGCCAGCCCTAGCTACTTCACCAAAACCGGTGAAATAGAAACCGACATCCAGCTATTGCTTAACTGGGCGGCCTGGCTATTAAGCTTGCCGGTCATGCTGTTTTCCAGTCGTTCGTTTTTCAGTAACGCCTGGCACGATTTAAAAGCCAAACAGATCAGCATGGATTTACCGGTCGCATTGGGCATAGCCATCACTTTTGTGGTCAGCTCAGCGGCCACTTTCGACCCCAGTGGCTGGTGGGGCGACGTGGTTTACTTCGATTCCTTGACCATGTTTGTGTTCTTTTTGCTCTCCGCGCGTTTAATTGAAGTCAAGCTGCACAGCAAAACGCTGGGGGCGATGGAAGCCTTGGTTAGCCGCATTCCAGAAAATACCGAACGGCAAAATGCCGACGGCAGTTACACGCGCGTGATTAATAGCCAATTAAGCGTGGGCGACATCGTGCGGGTCAATACCGGCGAAGCCTTTCCCGCCGACGGCTTGTTTCTGTCTGGGCAAACCAAGGTTGACGAATCCTTGTTGACTGGCGAATCCACCCCCATCCATAAAAATAAGGGCGAGCGCGTTGTGGCCGGCAGCTACAACCTTGGCGCCACCGTTACCATGCGCTTAGAAACGCTAGGCGAATCCACCCAGTACGGGCAAATTGTGCAGCTGATTAACCAAGCCGCCATCGAAAAACCGCGACTATCGCAACTGGCCGACCGCGTGGCCAGGCCTTTCTTATTTTTCATCTTACTCAGCGCCGCGCTATCCGCGGTCATGCTATGGGAGCAAGGCCATGGCCTGGCCTTAATGACAGCGGCGGCGGTATTAATTGTCACCTGCCCGTGTGCCCTATCGCTGGCCACACCGGCGGCCATGCTAGCCAGCGCCAGTGCCTTTGTGAAACGCGGCATTTTAATTCGGCACTTGCAGGCCATAGAAAGCATAGCCCAAATCGACACGGTTATTTTTGACAAAACCGGCACGCTGACCGACAACCACATCACCGTAAAATCGTTGAGCGTTAAAGCCGGCCTTAGCGAAGCGCAAGCCCTAACCATGGCCTCGGCTTTGGCCAGCCAGTCCATGCACCCCATCGCCATGGCCGTGGCTTACGCCGCCAAGCAAAATCCACTGGCGAACGCGCTAAACATAACGCTGGAGCAAGTAGAAGAGCAGGTAGGCGCAGGCATGCAGGGCCGCTTCGAGCAACGCCCATTAAAACTGGGCTCGGCCGCCTTTTGCGGTGTGCACAGTGACCAACTGCAAGCCAGCGACGAACGCTACCAACAGGTTTACCTGGCCGATGACAGCGGCTGCTTGGCCACGTTTAACTTACAAGAAGCCATTAAAGCCAACACAGCCCAGGCGATTGCTGCTTTGCAGCAAGCCCAGTTGGATGTGGAATTGCTCTCTGGAGACCAATGGCACACGGTAAAAAACACCGCCGCCTTGGTGGGCATCAACGCGTTTCAAGCCGCTTGCAGCCCAAACGACAAATTGCAGCGCTTGCAAGGCCTAAAACTGCAAGGTAAAAAAGTCTTGATGGTGGGGGACGGCTTAAACGACGGGCCTATCTTAGCCAGCGCCCATGTCTCGATTGCCATGGGCAAAGGCGTGCCGCTGACGCTCGCGCATGCCGATTACGTTTTATTAAACGGCGACATCAGCGAGATACCGGCACTGATTAAACACGCTAAAAAAACCATGCGCATCATTAAGCAGAATATCGCCTGGGCGGTCATTTACAATGCCGTGTGCATCCCACTGGCTTTCTTTGCTTGGTTAAGCCCATGGCAAGCCGGCTTAGGCATGGCCACCAGCTCATTGATTGTGGTGCTTAACGCCTTGCGCTTAAGCCAATTTAGCCATTCCAGCGTTAATTCTTCTAAGGCCTAAGCATGGACATATTGTTTGTACTCATTCCCCTATCCGTCGTGCTGGCATTAGTGGTGCTGGCGGGTTTATGGTGGGCAGTTTACCGCGGCCAATTTGAAGACATAGAAGAAGAAGGCCGGCGTATTTTCGAAGAAGACAAAGAGTAAGGCTAGCACCCATCCATGCAAACTGCTTTACTGTATAGCGCCCTAGTCATGGGCTTGGCCGGCGGCCCGCATTGCGTGGCCATGTGCGGGGCTGCCTGCACCGCTTTTACACAAGATGCCGACAAACCCTACGCCATAGGCTTATACCATTTAGGGCGTTTATGCGGCTATGCCCTATTGGGCGCCATCGCCACCTTTGCCATACAAAGCCTAGCTTGGCTGTCCAACTACAGCGCAATCCTGCATCCCTTGTGGACATTCTTTCACGTTTTGGTATTTTTTTGGGGGCTGTTATTGCTGATCTACGCCCGCCAACCCATCTGGGTAGACCAAGCTGGGCGTAGCATTTGGCGGCAGGTGAAAAAACTCAGTCGGCTCAATGGCGGCTATTTTTACGTGGGCCTATTGTGGGCATTGATGCCTTGCGGCTTGCTCTACTCGGCCTTGATTATCGCCTCGTTTAATGGCCACCCATTGGGTGGCGCCCTTAGCATGGCCGCCTTTGCCTTGGGCTCGGGCATTGCCTTGTTTTTTGCGCCTTGGGCCTGGTTAAAACTCAAATCCAGCGTGGTGGAACCCTACGGCATGCGCCTAGCCGGCCTCATGTTAAGCGCCGCCAGCGCTTGGGCGATTTGGATGGCGCTCAGTCACAATAGCAAAGTCTGGTGTAATTAACTTACCAGGCTATCAAGCGCAAACCCTCTTGCGCGGTTTGCCATGCTAGGTAAACCTGCTTATCCCGATTCAGCAGTTGCGGGTAGTCGGCCTTACCGGTGGTTTCTGCCAAGAGCTTAGGCTCGCTCCAATTCCTGCCACCATCATCGGAATACTTGCCGAGAATTTTTTGGGTCTTGGCTTCGCTTTCACGCCAAACCAGGTAGACATTTTCTCCCATACTCAACAATGCCGGATGGCCCGCTAGGTTTTTACTGCCGGCGAATTTTTTAGCCGGGCTTGAGGCCCACGCCACGCCATCCATGCGCGCGTAATACAAACCGGCAGACTGGCCATTGGCGTCGTTGCCGCCATCAAACCAAGCCATGTGGTAGCCCCACCAATCTTGGCCCTCGCCACCACTGGCCAAAGCCGCCCCATGGTGCGGGCAACCGTCTATCTTCCAGCGGCCGTATGTGGCGCGCTTAATGACCGCAGGCTGACTGGCACTGCTTGGTACTTCTGCCATCATGTGGTCGCGTTCATTACCCGCAAAGACGTGACGCCACATGGCCACCGGCGTGCCATCGGGTTTATTGGTCATGGCTATACGGCAACATTCACAACTGCCATCCGCTAACTTTTTCTCTGGCTGAAACGTTTTACCTCGATCTGAAGAAGTCGCGTAATAGACCGAACCGCCACTGGTTTTTTTACCTTCCTGCATGGCTTTAACCGCATCCCGCGCGTCCAACCACACCATGGTGACCTTGCCATCGGCTGACACAATCAGCTCTTCAAAGGCATGACTGATCTCGGCGCGATCTTGGTGCACCACATAAGGCTGCTCAAAATGCTTGCCGCCGTCTATGGAACGCGCAAACCAAATGTGACCGGAAAATCTAGCAGGTAAATTCTGCATCCAGGTGACGTACACTTCCCCCTTACTGCCAATAGCGAGTTTGGGGCGAAGTTCACCGTGTGCGGTGATCTTTTGTCCCTCCGGGTTCACTCGCACTGGGGTGGAAAATGACTTAGCAAGGTCTGTGCTATGACTCACTTCGATAAATCCCTGATTGAGTCTGACTCGCCATAGGCGACCTGTTTGATCGAATCTGACACTGATGGCCAAGCTATCTGGCGATGTCATGTCATGGTGCATCTTTTCACCGTGTGCCAAGGCTGCGCTTGCGATAAACGGCAGCGCAAGCAGTAAACACAAACGACTAATGATGATGGTGTTTAGGATTGGAAAGCACATCCATAATGCCTTGGAAACTATCGATTTTTTTAAGTTGTTCATGGGTCAGGCTTTGTTCATTTTTTTTCAGTGCACGGCTAATTTGGTTTGCGTCATCCGCTTGCACGCCAGCTTGACGTAACACCTGAGAAGATTTGAACTGCGCCCCGCTGCACATCTGCACGCGCCAACCGTCGGCATTGCGCCGCAACAAGGCGCGGCCTCCTTTATCACCCTGCACCCAGTCCGCCACGGCGTAGTCACCGCTGACGACCACGACCGGCACTTCTAAAGGCTTATTTGGGCGCTCAAACTGGCTTTTTAGTACATGAATAATGTGCGTGTCCGCCGAAGCCGATGGCTGAGCATGCGCAGCCATCGTCCATAAAACGAAAAGGCCGCAAATGGCCAATAAGTATTTTTTCATCGTTTTTTATCTACCAAAAGCGTGAGGGCTTGCATGCCGAGTAGCGCCTCGCTACCCAGCTTGCAAGATTGTGACACAACTAAGCTTAGAACTGGTAGCGCGCACCAACATAAATCGAACGCGGCGCACCGGGATGCAAGAAGGCATCACTGGCACTGGCACGGTCTTTTACCACCACAGCGGCGACATAGTCTTTGTCGGCTAAATTACGCGCCTCGGCAAACACATTCCAATGCCCTGTTTCGTACTCAGCACGCGCGCCAAATAGTCCGTATGAACCAACCCGCTGGGTGTTAGCAAAGTCTATGTAGCGAGCGCCAACGAAATCAAAGGTAGGGCCGATGCGAAAACCGGAGGTATTGGCATACATGACTTCACCGCGAGCAAACCAGCGCGGCGCGGCAGGCAGACGATTGTTACCGTAAGTAGGATCGGAATCAAACGAGAAGGCATTATAAGTTGCGTTAACCAAGGGCTCAATACTGTGCCCCCCACCGATATCAAAACTCGCCCCCACCAAGGCCTCAACACCAGCATGCGTGGTCTTGTCTATATTAGTCGAAAGACTGGTACCAGGAGCACTCGGGCTGTCAACGGACAAAATTTCATTGCGCAGCGCGGTGTAGTAAGCAGTAACGTCCCAATTCCATTTAGCCTTATCCGCCAACAATGTACCGCGTAAGCCGCTTTCCACCACCACGCCGTGCATGGCATTCAAGGCAGCGCCCCCGCCCGTTACATCATCGGTCATTTCAAAGGTGGTTGGTGGCTCATAAACGCGGCTCACATTGGCATACCATTCCGCGCCTTTCTGCAGATTAAAGATCACGCCTGCACGCGGGTTAAAAGCATGGTAGTCGGCCAAGACCGAGCCTACCTCACGCTCGGCCGACACGTATTGCGTGCCATAGACCAAGGTCCAATCGGGGGCAAACTTCCAGCGGTCTAGCGCAAATAACTCTAGGCTACGAGCATAATTAAGTGTATCCCACATAAGATAGCCAGGATTACCGCCAACATTGGCATAATTACCCCCTTTTTCCGTTGAATAAGCATAGTTCGCACCAAATACCAAGTCATGGGCGCCGGCATCCTTTTGGTAACGCAACATGCTGGCACTATTTTTAGCATCCGTATCAATCAGCAAGCTAAAGTAAGGCGTACTTACAATTGGATGGTAGAGCGACTGATCTTCGTGCGATGCGCCAAATTCCAAGGTGCCCCCAGCGACATTGTTCACCGTTGTTTTAAACGCCAAACGCCAAGCTTCAACCGCCTTGCTGTGGTTGCCAGCAACAGCGGCAGCGGTTGCTTGGCGTGGGTCTGCTTGGTATTGCGCCCAAGTTAATTCACGCGGTAACTCCAAATACAAATCATCGTAGGTTGCATAAAAGCGAGTGTTCACATCATCAGTCATTTGTACCCCGACATTGGCATAAACACTTTGCTTATCTTGATGGCTGTGATTACGGTAACCGTCGCGTTTCATCGCCTCAACGGCAAACTGACCATCCAGTGCACCCGATACGCCGCCTGCCGTGGCACGCACCCTTTGCTCACCAAAACTACCGCCTGATAGGGATAAACTAAAGGGTGAACTTGTGCGTGCTGTAGGGGTAATAAAATCCATCGCACCGCCTAGCGTGCTGGCACCGTACGCCAATGCATTGGCACCGTGCGCCACGACTATGGCACGCGCATTCAAGGCATCAATTGCACGGTTGTGGTTGTTGCCATCGGCGGCCGTTACTGGCAAGCCATCTTGAAAAAACTTCACGCCGTTTTTATCGTAATCGGTCGCATCCAGATTGGATCCACGGCTGGAATAAAACACATCGTCGTTGCCGTTGTAACTGGTCGCCCAAACCCCGGGCACATAACGCAACATGTCAGACAAATTACCCACATTTCGCTCTTGCAGGCTTTCTCCGTCGACTACCGTTACGGCACCAGGCGTCAATGAGCGCTCGGCTTCCATCTGATTAAATAATAATTGCGCCTCCTGTGGGGCGCTGACGCTCACTTCACGTAACTTAAGCTCATGCTCTGCCCAAGCCGAATTGACAGAAAAAAGTGTACACAGCAGTAAGCTGATTTTATTCATTTTCATCATGAATTAACCCTGAAAAATTTAACTCGCCGTATAGTAGAGGACAAATGAATTTTATGGAATGTGGCATATTGTCGCGCGACAATATGTCGCACCCCAGATCGGCCTATTATTTTTGCTTAGGCTTTATAATGCCGAGTAACCATTATTAACTTAGCCATCGCATGCCCACCAGCAACGCCTCTTTTTTAAATGCCACCCGTTTAAACATGCAACGTTTAATCATGTTGCGTGGCGTCATCATGCTGGCGCTGGGCTTAGTGATGGTTAGCCTGCGTCAAGCGGCCGTGCCTTTGCCGGTGTTGCCCTTAAGCCTAGCCATCGCCGCACTGGGTTTATTTAGCCTCATAGCATGGTGGCGACTTAAGCACACCAAGCAAACCCATCAAGCCATCAGCCAGCATGAATTGCTGTTGCAGTTGCTAGGCGACGTGCTGGCTTTAAGCGTGCTTTTTTATTTCAGCGGCGGCTACAGCAACCCCTTTATTTGGATGTATTTGTTGCCCATCACGGTCGCTGCCGTGGCCTTGCGTTCGGCTTACGCTTGGTTGATTGCCAGCTTGTGCATCACTTGTTACACCTTGCTGATGTTCTACCACGTGCCACTGTCGCACTTGCATTTGCATGCGCAATTGGCCGACCAAGACAGCGTGCAACTGGACATTCATTTGCTCGGTATGTGGATAGGCTTTGTTGTGAGCACGGTGATCGTTGCCATCTTTATCGCCCGCATAGGCCAAAATTTACGCGACTACGATCAAGCCATTGCCAACGTGCGTGAGCAGGCATTAGAAAGCGAACGCATGCTGGCCTTAGGCACGCTGGCCACCAGCGCCGCACACGAATTGGGCACGCCGCTTGCCACCATGGCGGTGGTGGCCAAAGAACTGACGCAAGATTACGCCGCGCAGCCCGAGCTATTGCAGCAACTCTCGCTGATGCAAAAGCAAATCGCCCGTTGCAAAGAAATCCTCTCATCGATTACCCGTAACGCTGGCCTCGCTAGGGCAGAAGCCGGCGCAGGCTTGCCTCTAGAGGCGTTTATTAGCGAGGCTTTGCAACGTTGGCGTGATACCAGGCCGGCCACCGAATTGGTCGTTGGCATGCCTAAAGACACGGCCTCACCGCAAGTGAGCATGGACAGAACCCTAAGCCAAGCCCTTTTAAATTTACTGGACAATGCCGCCGACGAATCGCCAGCACGCATTCTGTTTGACGCGCACTGGACAGACAAGCTGCTCACCCTGCACATCCGCGATTTTGGCAGAGGCTTAAGCCAAGAGGCCAAACAAAAAATAGGCACGCCCTTCTTTAGTTCCAAACAAGCCGACGGCATGGGCTTAGGCGTTTATTTAACGCAAACCACCCTAGCCCGTTATGACGGGGAATTAAGCTTTCACAACCAAGCCGATGGCGGCGTGTTAACCACGGTTAAATTGCCGCTAGCCAAATTAAAGGTCAGCTCATGAACGCCTTTACCGCAGTTGAGAACCCCACCCTATTGTTGGTCGATGACGACGAGGAGTTTTTAAGCGTGTTGGCCCCCGCCATGCATAAACGCGGCTTTTTAGTCAGCACCGCCAACAGTGCCGAAAGCGCTTTTGCGCTGGCCGAGCAAGACCCGCCGGAGTACGCCGTGGTCGACCTAAAAATGGCTGGCAATTCCGGCCTGGTGTTGGTGCGCCAACTCGCTAGCTTGCAAGCCGGCACGCGTATCGTGGTGTTAACCGGCTATGCCAGCATCAGCACGGCGATTGAAGCGATAAAATTGGGCGCGACGCATTATTTGGCCAAACCGGTGGATGCCGATGAAATCGTCGCCGCCTTTGGCAAACAAAATGGCGACACCGACATCGAATTGGCTAGCTCGCCGTTATCCGTGGATCGCCTTGAATGGGAACACATACAACGTGTATTGAGTGAACACGACGGCAACATCTCGGCCACCGCCCGTAGCCTAAATATGCACAGGCGCACCCTGCAACGAAAACTCAGCAAGCACCCCATTAAAGAATAAGGAAAACCCCATGGCCGCAGGCAGCTTATTGGCATTATTGGATGACATTGCCTCCATACTCGATGACGTGTCGATGATGACGCAAGTGGCGGCTAAAAAAACCGCCGGCGTGTTAGGCGACGATTTAGCCTTGAATGCCCAACAAGTGGCCGGCGTGCACGCCGAACGGGAACTGCCGGTGGTATGGGCAGTGGCAAAAGGCTCGTTTTTAAACAAACTCATCCTGGTGCCCAGCGCGCTGACCATCAGCTACCTTGCTCCAGTCGCCATCTTGCCTTTACTCATGGCCGGCGGCGTGTATTTATGCTTTGAGGGCTTCGAAAAAATTGCCCACAAACTCAGTCATAGCAGCGAAGCGGATAGCCATCAAGCGGCCTTAAGCGCTGCGCTGGCGGACGCCAAGGTCGATCTCGTGGCACTGGAAGAAGAAAAGATTAAAGGCGCCATCCGCACCGACTTTATTTTGTCTGCGGAAATCATCGTCATCGCCTTGGGCACTGTCGCTGGCGCGGCATTCAGCCTGCAAGCTACGGTGGTGAGCAGCATCGCCCTATTGATGACGGTCGGCGTGTACGGCCTGGTCGCCGCCATCGTCAAACTGGACGACTTGGGTTTGTATTTGCTGCTAAAAAAAGGCCCAGGCCTATATGCTCAATGCCAACGTAAATTGGGCCAACAATTGCTGGCTTTTGCCCCGCTGTTGATGCGCAGCTTGTCTGTCATCGGCACCTTGGCCATGTTCATGGTGGGCGGCAGCATCATAGCCCACGGCTTCCCGCTGTGGCACCATGGCGCCACGTATATCGTCAGTTGGGTGCAAGCCTTGCCGACTATCGGCTCAGCCCTAGCCCTAGTCGCGCCCTTAATCTTGGACGCCTTACTGGGTTTATTGGTTGGGGGAGTGAGTTTGGCGCTATTTCAGCTAGGGAAAGCCATCAAGCTAAAAAAATGATGGCCTGCAGGCCAATAGGAACGGGCATCACAGCGGCATTGTTTTTGCCGCTTCTAGCATTACCTTGCGCTAGACGGGCGTTTAAAGCTGTCTAAAATCAGCAAACCTACACCCAGGCAAATGGCACTGTCGGCCACATTGAACGCCGGCCAATATAAGTCTTGGTAATGCAGGCTAATAAAATCCACCACGTAACCCAGTGTCAGCCTGTCGTATACATTGCCGGCTGCGCCGCCTATAACCAGGGCCAAACTTAAACAAAACAGCTTCTCCGTGCGGTGCTTTTGTATCAAATAGCTCATCACCACGATGGCCAACAAGGCGACCCCGGTAAAAAAGGCTTTTTGCCAACCGCCGGCCTGCGCTAAAAAGCTAAAAGCCGCGCCTTCATTGTGGTAACGGACCAAATCAAAATAGGCGTTGATGCTTAAGCTGTCGCCATAGGCAAACGCCGCTTGAACCAGTTGCTTGGTGTAAAGATCCACCGCCAACACGGCGGCACTTAGGCTGAAATATTTATAGCTGGCGTTCATGCGGCGGTTTTATTCCTAGTCGGTGTTTTAATCATTAATAATCCTAGGCGGTTTTACCAGCAAGATTTAAGCGTGCTTACGCGGCTCGCCTTGGCCAAACAAATTGCTTAGGCAACGACCACAGATTTGCCCGTGTGCCGAATCCACGCCGACGTCGGCACGGTAATGCCAGCAACGCTCGCATTTTTTATGGGCACTGGCTGTGACACTGATTTTTTCCTGACTGCTGTCCACTGCCTTATAAACCCGCGCGCTTGAAGTGATCATGACAAAACGCAAATCGTCACCCAAGCTATTGAGCGCTTGGAAGCTGGCTTCGCTGGCATAAAAATCCAACTCGGCTTGTAAGGAAGAGCCGACTTGACCGGCGGCGCGCAACACTTCGATTTCCTTAGCAGCCAGGCCACGTGCGACTATGATGGCCTGCCATGCGGCCAAGCGCTCAGCGCTTAACCCGTGTGCCGGCAAGTCATACCAGTAGTCTTCAAAGACGGTTTGCTCTGGGTCCAAGCCTAAAGCCAACCACACTTCGTTAGCAGTAAAGCTCAAGATAGGCGCCATCAAACGCATCAAGCATTGCATGATGTGGTGCAAGGTGGTTTGCGCAGCACGGCGTTCGGCTGAGCTGCTGCCTGCGGTATACAAGCGGTCTTTTAAAATGTCTAGGTAAAAGCCGCCCAAATCTTCCGAGCAGAAACTGACAAATTTCTGCACCGCCAAATGGAATTCATAACGTTCGTAATCGGCCAATACAGCGGTTTGCAAGCTGTGCGTTAAATGCAAGGCGTATTGGTCGATTTCCAGCAAGTCGGCCACCGGCATTAAATCTTGTTTGGCATCAAAATCGGCAATATTGGCCAATAAAAACTTCATGGTGTTACGGATGCGCCGGTAGCTTTCCGCCACCCGTTTCAAGATCTCATCGGAGATGGTCAATTCACCGGAGTAATCGGTGGAGGCGGTCCATAAACGCAAGATGTCGGCACCGTAAGTGTCCATGACTTTTTGCGGGGCGACCACGTTACCCTTGGATTTACTCATTTTATGGCCGGCGCCGTCCACCACAAAACCGTGGGTCAGCAAAGCAGAAAATGGCGCACGGCCATCAATCGCGCAGCCGGTTAGCAGGCTAGACTGGAACCAACCGCGGTGCTGATCGGAGCCTTCTAAGTACAAGTCGGCTGGGTAGCGCAAATCCGCGCGGCGTTTCAACACGGCAGCATGGGTGGCGCCGGAGTCAAACCACACGTCTAAGGTGTAGGTCACTTTTTTATAATCGGCCGCCTGCTCAGGCGCGTGTTTCGCCAAGAAAGCCGGGGCGTCTAAACTAAACCACGCTTCTACGCCTTGCGCCTCGACCAATAAGGCCGCTTGCTCTAACAAGGTCGCCGTTTTTGGGTGCGGCTCACCGCTTTCTTTGTGCACAAAAAACGGCATGGGCACGCCCCAATTGCGCTGGCGTGACACGCACCAATCCGGGCGATTTTTAATCATGGCTTCTAAGCGGGCACGGCCCCAATCCGGGAAAAAGGCCGTGGCATCGACCGCTTTATTGGCGTAATCGCGCAAGCTGACTTTTTTCGCATCCTGCGCCTGCATACCAATGAACCACTGGTGGGTGGCCAATTGCATCAAAGGCGTTTTGTGCCGCCAGCAATGCGGGAAGCTGTGGTTTAAACGGGCACTGGCCAACAAACGGCCACTGTCTTGCATGTGCGCCAAGATCACTTTGTTGGCTTCGGCACGGCTCAAACCACGAATGGCCTCTAACTCGACTAAATCGCTGTTGAAAAAGCGACCGTCGCCGCCCATCAGCACGCGCGGTTTTTCATTAGGAAAATTGGCGCGCATGACTAGCCAGTCATCGTTACCGTGCGCGGCAGCCGTGTGCACCAAGCCGGTACCGGCTTCGGTCGTGACGTGATCGCCGGCAATCACTGGCACCTGTCTGTTGTCAAACGGATGTTGCAAGCTTAAGCCGACCAAATCGGCGCCTAGGCAGTGCCCCAACACTTGCGTATCCAGCTCGCCGTAACGGCTCAAGGTAGCCTGCGCTAAATCGTGAGCTAAAATCAACAGGCCACGGTTGGTTTGGATTAAGTCATATTGCAACTGCGCATTGACCGATACCGCTTGGTTAGCCGGCAAGGTCCACGGCGTGGTAGTCCAAATCACGGCTAAGGCTGGCGCACTAACGCTCACGCCAAAGGCTTTGCCTAAGGCGGCCTGATCTTGCACGGCAAAGCCCACGTCTATGGCCGGCGAATTAACGTCTTCGTATTCCACTTCGGCTTCCGCCAAAGCCGAAGCGCAATCCACGCACCAATGCACCGGTTTGCTGCCTTGGTATAAAAAGCCGTTGTTATAAATCTCACCCAGCGCGCGCATGATGTCGGCTTCGGTTTTAAAATCCATGGTCAGGTAAGGCTGATCCCAATCGCCCAATACGCCTAAACGGATGAAGTCTTTCTTTTGCCGCGCCACTTGCTCTAAGGCGTACTCGCGGCAAAGCTCGCGAAATTTAGCCGGAGCGATGTCTTTACCGTGGTTTTTTTCCACTACCAATTCGATCGGCAAGCCGTGGCAATCCCAACCCGGCACGTAAGGCGCATCAAAGCCGCTTAAGGTTTTCGCCTTAATGATGATGTCTTTAAGGATTTTATTGACCGCATGGCCGATGTGTATGTCGCCATTGGCGTACGGTGGGCCATCGTGCAAAATGAATTTAGGCTTACCTTGACGCGCCTGGCGTATGCGTTGATAGAGCTTTTTATCTGTCCATTCGGCCAACCAAGCCGGCTCGCGTTTAGCTAAATCGCCGCGCATGGGGAAAGCGGTTTCAGGTAAATTTAATGGGTAGGCATTGCCTTGTTTGTTTTGCTCATCAGTCATGTCTAATCTCAAATAATTCTTTCGCCACAGCGACGTCTTTTTCTATCTGCGCTTGCAATGCCGGCAACCCGCTAAATTTCATTTCATCGCGGATTTTATGCAAAAATGCCACGTGCACGTGCTTGCCGTATAAATCCCCAGCAAAATCCAGCACATGCACTTCCAACAACAACTTGGCTACACCGGCTATGGTGGGCCGCACACCCAAATTGGCCACCGCCGGCAACCCATCCAATTTTACCGCATAGACACCGGTTAGCGCAGGCCGCTCGTGCCGCATGTGCACATTGGCCGTGGGGAACCCCAGTTGCCGACCGCGCTTGGCGCCATGCACCACCTTGCCACTGATGCTGTAAGGCCGGCCTAACAGCAAGCCCGCTTCATGCAAATCGCCGCTGGCCAAAGCCTGCCGCACTCGTGTGCTGGACACGCGTTGGCCACTCAAATCGACTTGCGGCAAGGTCTGTAAATCAAACTTGGCTGCAATAAAATCCGCCACGGAACCGGCCCGTTGCGCGCCAAATCTAAAATCGTCGCCGACTAAAATCGATTTGGCATTGAGTGAATCGCGCAATATGCCTTGCATAAATTGCGCGGCGCTTATTTTAGCAAAGGCCGCATTAAAGCGACACACATAACATTGCGCAACGCCGGCCTCGGCAAAATGCTCCAGCTTTTCGCGCATAGAACTGAGTCTGGCCGGCGCCGTGTGCGCAGCAAAAAATTCGCGTGGGTGTGGCTCAAAGGTTAACACGGCTGATTGCAAATTTTGCGACTGCGCGCTAGCGGTCATGCTGCGCAATAAGGCCTGGTGGCCTAAATGCATGCCATCAAAGTTGCCTATGGCCAAAGCGCAAGGCGCTTGCTTATTAGCCGGAAAATGCCGAAAAACCTGCACTAATGCACAACCCGTCGGGTAAAGTCACGCGGCCTAAAACCCAGCACAAACAAAGTGGCAAAATAACTGACCGAGCCCAAGCTGACCAAACCGGTGATGTAAAGCAAGCGCTGCAGGATGCTAAATTGCAACCACGCTGCCGTATCGCCTTTAGCGTAATACAGCACCAAAGCCATCACCAGCAAAGCCAAGCTCAGTTTCACTAAAAAGCTTAGCCAGCCAGGCTGCAGGTGGTAAATGCCGGCTTTGCGTAAATGGTAATAAAGCAAACTGGCATTCAAGCAGGCGCCCAAGCCTATGGCCAGTGCCAAACCGGCATGATTCAAGTCCAAACCAAAGACAAACAGTACATTCATCAACTGCGTCACAACCAAGGTAAACACGCCTATCTTGACCGGCGTCTTAATGTTTTGCCGCGCATAAAAGCCAGGCGCCAAAATTTTCACCAAGATTAGCCCAAGCAATCCGACGCTGTAAGCAATTAAGGCTTGCTGGGTCATCAGCACGTCCAAGCCGGTGAATTTACCGTAGTGGAACAAGGCCACCACCAAGGGCGCGGACAACACCGCCAAGGCCACCGCGGATGGCGCAGCCAATAAAAACGTTAGGCGCAAACCCCAATCCAACAATTGCGAGTATTCCTTGTGGTCTTGGCTGGCATAGGCTTTGGATAAACTGGGCAACAATATGGTGCCTAAAGCCACGCCCAACACGCCGGAGGGAAACTCCATCAATCTATCGGCGTAATACAACCAACTGACGCTGCCGGTGACTAAAAACGAGGCGAAAATGGTATTAATAATCAATGAAATTTGCGCGACCGATACGCCCAACACGGCCGGCCCCATCAATTTCAATATGCGCTTGACGCCCTCGTCGACACTGCCATCCGGGCGTTTTAGTTCGAACTTAGGCAACAAACCGATTTGCTTAAGAAAGGGAATTTGGAATACTAATTGCAAGAAGCCACCGAAAAACACCGCCCAAGCCAAGGCTTTAATCGGTTCAGCAAAACGATCGGCAAAAAACAAAACTGCGCCTATCATGGCGACATTAAGCCAAACCGGGGTGAATGCCGGGATGCCAAATTTGTTGTAGGTGTTGAGCACGCCACCGGCCATGGAGACCAGGGAAATAAAGAAAATATAGGGGAAAGTAATGCGCAGCAATTCCACCGTCAGTTGCATTTTAGCTTGGTCCGCGGTGAAACCGGGCGCAATCACGGCCACGATAAAAGGCGCTGCCAGCATACCCAACAAGGTCACACCAACCAGAATTAAACCCATCCAAGTGGCCACCTGATTGATTAAACCGTGGGTTTCAGCAAACGTGCGCTGGCTTTTGTATTCCGCCAGAATGGGCACAAAGGCTTGGCTAAACGCACCTTCTGCTGAAATTCGGCGTAATAAATTGGGGATTTTGAAAGCGACGATAAAGGCATCGCTGACCATGCCGGCGCCAAACACCCTGGCAATCAGCGTATCCCTGACGAAGCCTAGGATACGCGAGATAAAAGTCATGCTGCCAACTTTGGCGAGGGCGTTAAGTAGGTTCATTGGCAGGGCTTTAAAGGCTAATAAAATAATGGGCTAAACGCATACCGCGTGATTTTAACATGCCAGCCTCTATCAGGCAGTAAATGGCCGGGTAAATGACTGGGATATTTAGCTTATTTTAACTTGCAATACTTTTATAAAATGGCTATTATTGCGGGCTTCGTATTTTGAATAGCTTTTAGGCGACTTTTAGGAAAAAACACAGATGGCAAATACCGCACAAGCAAGAAAACGTGCTCGTCAAGCAGTAAAGCAACGCGCTCACAATGCAAGTTTGCGCTCTACTTTGCGTACCGCGATCAAAAAAATCATTAAAGCAGTGGAAGCCGGCGACAAAACAGCCGCAGTAGCTGCTTACAGCGAAAACGTGAGCGTGATTGACCGTATTGCGGACAAAAACATCATCCATAAAAACAAGGCGTCACGTCATAAAAGCCGCTTAAACGCTGCGATTAAAGCAATGGCTGGCACAGCCGCACCGGTAGCCAAAAAAGCAGCTAAACCTGCCGCTGCCCCAAAAGCAAAAGCTGCTGCAGCGCCTAAAGCTAAAGCCGCACCTAAGGCTAAAGCAGCCGCCGAGCCTAAAGCAAAAGCCGCTCCAAAAGCTAAGGCAGCGCCTAAAGCTAAAGCCGAATAAGCTTAAAACGCACAAAAAAGCCGAACGCTAGTTCGGCTTTTTTTATGCCCGGCAATCGCCGATGTGGCTTTTTATTGCCTCGCTTTAAGTACCTGTATTAAGTACCAATGTTCAATTCGGCGCGCACTTGCATGGCCAACTTAATCGCTTCATCGCGGTTGGCACTAAGCACGGTGTAATGGCCCATTTTGCGGCCAGCGCGTGCAGCCTGTTTTCCGTACAAATGCATTTTTAGTTGCGCTTGGGCCAAGGCCGCCAACCAGGCCGGTGCCTCGTCAGCTGATGGCCATATGTCGCCTAACAAATTAACCATTACCGCCGAGCTGTGTTGCTTAGCGCTGCCTAAAGGCAAGCCGGTTAGAACGCGCACTTGCTGTTCAAACTGATTTGTTATGCACGCATCTATCGTGTAATGCCCTGAATTGTGTGGGCGTGGCGCCATCTCGTTAACCAACAACTCGCCGTCGCAAACAAAAAACTCCACCCCCAATACCCCGGTGTAGTCGAGCTTTTCCGCCACCATGCTGGCTAACTTTTGCGCTTGGTGACTGATGGCATCGCTGCCACGAGCTGGCGCAATGGACACATCCAATATGCCGTTTAAATGGCTATTTTCTGACGTGGGGAAACTGGCCACGTTACCTTGTGCATCGCGTGCCAAGACCACCGACACCTCGTAATCCAATTTAAGCATTTTCTCTAGCACGCACTCTTCATGCTCAAACGCATTGAACGCGGCCAAGGCTTCTTGCCGATTGCTGACACGCGCTTGGCCTTTGCCATCGTAGCCAAAACGCGCCACTTTTAAGATGGCCGGGTAAATCGCTTCGCCGTCGGCCGGTAGGTCTTCGGCCTGATTGATGACGGCATACGGCGCAACCGGCAAGCCGGCTTGTTTAAGAAAATTCTTTTCGCTGACGCGGTGTTGCGCTATCGCCACGCTGTACGCACTAGGGCGCACAGGCTTGATGTCAGCCAGTAGGGACAACGATTCGGCTGGCACATTTTCAAACTCAGTGGTGATGGCGGCGCAAGTGTTAGCCAATTGCAATAAAGCCGCTTGGTCATCAAAAGCCGCGCAAATGTGCGCATCGGCAATTTTTCCAGCCGGGCTGTTGCTGTCTGGATCAAGTACGGTGACTTTGTAGCCCATCTCGTGGGCGGCAATAACAAAGAAACGGCCTAATTGGCCGCCTCCCAGCATACCCAACATGGCCGGGGGCAGAATAACGGGGGCTTGCGCTGAAGTTTTTGCGTTCATAGTGTAAAACAATAAAAGTCTAGTAAAGGGGTTAGGCTATTGCGGTTGATCACTCAATACCATGAGCTGCACTTTGTCGCTTTGCTTGGCCCTAAAGTCGGCCAACTTTTTCGCCAATGCGGCATCTTGGTTAGCCAAAATTGAAGCCGCAAACAAACCAGCATTGGCAGCACCGGCTTCGCCTATGGCAAAGGTGGCCACTGGAATGCCTTTAGGCATTTGCACGATGGACAACAAGGAATCTTGACCTTGCAAATGCTTGGACGGAACGGGCACACCCAACACCGGCAAAGTGGTTTTAGCTGCCACCATGCCAGGCAGATGGGCAGCGCCGCCGGCACCAGCGATGATGACTTGGTAGCCTTTTTTGGCTGCCGTTTCAGCAAAGCTAAACATCAAATCTGGCGTGCGATGGGCAGAAACCACTTGTGCGGTGTAGGCGATATCAAAATCAGCCAACATTTGCGCAGCGGCTTTCATAATAGGCCAATCGCTATCGGAGCCCATAATGATGGCGACTAATGCTTGTTTTTTCATTGTTATTCCTTCTTTTTTGCCACACTTAATTAAGCGGTATGCGGCCTGCCAGCAATCTACATTAACACTAAATTGTCCCTATGGATGAGCTCGGAAGCCTCCACGTAGCCTAATATTTTTTCAATGTCGGCACTGGGTTGACGCATGATGCGCAAGGCTTCTGCCGACGAATAATTCACCAAACCACGGGCAATTTCATGACCCTCGGCGTCGCAACAAGCCACCACTTCACCGCGTTCAAAATGCCCTTCTACTGCCGTGACGCCAATCGCCAACAGGCTTTTACCTTCTAATTTCAGCACTTTAATGGCGCCGGCGTCCAAGCTTAACTTACCGCGCAACTGCAGATGATCGGCTAACCACTGTTTACGGGCGGTGGTTTTCATCTTCGTGGTTTGCAAATGCGTGCCTATGCGCTCGCCTGCGGCCAGCCGCACCAACACGTCAGCCTCGCGACCGGATGCAATGATGGTGTGGGCGCCACTGCGAGAGGCACGTTTGGCTGCCAACACTTTAGTTAGCATGCCGCCGGTACCGACGCTGCTGCCAGCACCGCCGGCCATTTTTTCCAATGCCGCATCCCCAGCAAGCGCATGATCAATAAAGCGCACCTGTTTATCTTGCCTAGGATCGGCGGAATACAAGCCACGTTGATCGGTCAAAATCACCAAGGCATCGGCTTCTATTAAATTTGCCACCAAGGAACCCAAGGTATCGTTGTCCCCAAAACGGATCTCATCGGTAACCACGGTGTCGTTTTCGTTGATGATGGGGATGACTTTTAAATCCAACAAAGTGCGTAAAGTGCTACGCGCATTCAGGTAGCGTTTTCTGTCGGCTAAATCGTCGTGGGTTAACAGCAATTGCGCGGTGTGCAATTGGTGCTGACTAAAACAGGATTCGTACATTTGCACCAAGCCCATTTGCCCCACCGCTGCCGCGGCTTGCAATTCATTGACGGCCGTTGGGCGTTTTTTCCAACCTAAACGCTGCATGCCTTCTGCCACGGCGCCACTGGAAACCAATATGACTTGCTTGCCTTGCGCCACCAGATTGGCTATTTGCGTCGCCCAGGCGGCAATCGCCAATTTATCTAGGCCATTGCCATCGTTAGTGACCAGGCTGGATCCGACCTTAACCACGATCACTTTGGCATCCACTAGCAGCGATTTAAATTCCAGCGTCGTCATGTTATTGCTCTTTTACACTTACCTTATTCGTGGCCATAGCTTCATTAATCAGGCCGGTTTCTTTAAATTCACCTGCCGTCGCGTCCGCTTCCAATGCCGCGCGTTTGGCTTCTTCTATGTGCGCCATGATGGCGTAGGTTAATTCCTTGCAACCGGCCCCACTGATGGCGGAAATGGCAAACACCGGGCCTTTCCAGCCGTAATCTTTAACAAACTGCTTCACCACCTGATCGGCATCTTGCACCATGTCCAATTTATTAAGCACCAACCAGCGTGGCTTTTCATACAGGGCTTGGTCGTATTTCCTCAGCTCTTCGACTATGGCCTTGGCTTCATGCACTGGGTCCACCGCCTCATCAAACGGCGCTATGTCAACCAAATGCAGCAACAAGGAGGTGCGTTGCAAATGCCGCAAAAATTGATGGCCCAGGCCCGCGCCTTCGGCCGCGCCCTCTATGATGCCGGGAATATCGGCAATCACAAAACTGCGCTCGGTATCCACCCGCACCACCCCCAAATTGGGGTGCAAGGTAGTGAATGGGTAATCGGCCACCTTGGGTTTAGCGGCCGACACCGACCGTATATAAGTGGACTTGCCGGCATTGGGCATGCCTAACAAACCCACATCGGCCAACACTTTTAATTCTAAATAGAGTTCTATTTCTTCTCCTGGGTCGCCTTTGGTGCATTGGCGTGGTGCGCGGTTTAAGCTGGATTTAAAATGCACGTTACCCAAACCACCTTTACCGCCTGCGGCCATTTGCGCCCGTTGTCCGTGCTCGCTTAAGTCGACTAGCATTTGCCCACTGGCTTTATCGGAAATGACCGTGCCTACTGGCACACGCAACAGCATCTCTTCGCCCTTGGCACCGTAACACTCAGCACTGCGGCCGTTTTCGCCGCGCTGAGCACGAAACACACGCGAATAACGGTAGTCGACTAAGGTGTTGATGTTGCGGTCGGCTTCCATGAATATGGATCCGCCTCGGCCGCCATCACCGCCACTGGGGCCACCAAGCGGCTCGTACTTTTCCCTACGGAAAGTCGCCACGCCGTTGCCACCATCGCCGGCGTATATTTTAATCGTCGCTTCGTCTATAAATTTCATAACCACAGTTTACCAAATAAAAAAGCCCCATCAAACGATGAGGCTTTGACCATTGCTACTTTAACTTAAGCAGAAACAATGATGCTTACAGTGTGGCGTTTTAATGCGCCCTTAACTGCAAAAGACACTTTACCTGCCGCTTTAGCGTACAAAGTATGGTCTTTACCCATGCCTACGTTTTCACCAGCGTGCATTTTTGTACCACGCTGACGCACGATGATGCTGCCTGCTGTCACCACTGTTTCACCGAAGGCTTTAACACCTAGTCGTTGGGAGTGAGAATCGCGACCGTTACGTGAACTACCGCCTGCTTTTTTGTGTGCCATGATTAATCCTTAAGTCTTATTGATTGCGTCAATTATGCAGCTGCTTTAGCAGCTTTAGCTTTGGCTGGTTTAGCAGCGGCTTGGCCTGCAGCTAAAATTTCACCAATTTGAATCTCTGTAAAACTTTGGCGGTGGCCTTGTGTTTTACGATAATGTTTACGACGACGGAATTTAAAAATCATCACCTTGTCACCACGACCGTGCGCAAGCACCGTAGCTGTAACCGTTGCACCATTAATAATAGGTGAACCTATGGTTGTTGTCGTGCCGTCTGAAACCATTAAAATTTGATCCAGCGTCACCGTACCGCCCACTTCAACTTCTAATTTTTCAACTTTTAATCGCTCGCCTGCATTGACGCGATATTGTTTACCACCAGTTTTAATTACTGCATACATGATTGAGCCTTAAATTACGCTTTCTGAAGAACTCGGCATTATACGCAAATAATGTAGCAAAGCAAATCCTAATCGCAAGCTAATCTAAAAAAGATTCAGCGGCTTTTGCGCCGCCTATTTTAATCGATAAGTTCATTGCGCAGGCATAAACCAATTAGGCCTGTGTTAAAATGCGGGCTTAATTTTAAAGCCTACTCACCTCAATACTTAGCATGACTACCGCCCAGCCAGATCGAACAAAAAACCCCACCTTAGCCTCCATACAAGCTTGCATCGCAAGCGACATCGAGGCAGTGTATGGCGTGATTGAGCATGCGCTGCATTCCGAGGTGACGCTGGTCAATCAAGTCGCGCACTACATTATTAACAGCGGTGGCAAACGCTTACGCCCAATGTTGGTGTTATTGGCCGCCGGCTTATTCGGCAAAGTCAAAGCCGAACACCACCAACTGGCTGCCGTGGTGGAATTCATACATACCGCCACCTTGCTGCACGACGACGTGGTAGACGAATCATCCAAACGCCGTGGCAAGCATACCGCCAACGCCGTGTTCGGCAACCCAGCCAGCGTGCTGGTAGGCGATTTTGTCTACTCGCGCGCGTTTCAAATGATGGTGGCGGTGCAAAATATGCGCGTCATGGAAATATTAAGCCACGCCACCAATACCATAGCCGAGGGCGAGGTATTGCAATTATTGAACGTGCACAATGCCGATCTGAGCGACGCCGATTACCTGCAAGTGATTCGTTTTAAAACCGCTAAGTTATTTGAAGCATCGGCCCAACTTGGCGCCATCATCAGCCATGCTAGCGCCAGCGATGAACTAGCCCTTGGCCAATACGGTATGCACATAGGCACGGCTTTTCAATTAATAGACGACGTCTTGGATTTAAGCGGCGACGCGCAAGAAATAGGCAAGAACATAGGGGACGACTTAAGTGAAGGCAAGCCTACCTTACCCCTGCTCTACGCCATGCGACATGGCAATGCCGAGGAAAGCGCCGCCATCAAACTGGCCATAGAACAGGGCGGCCTGGCGGATTTAGACACGGTATTGAGCGCAGTAAAACGGACAGGCGCGCAGGCTTACGTATTGCAACTGGCCAGCGCAGAAGCCCAAGCCGCTGGCGATTGCTTAGCGCACTTTGCTGACTCGCCATACAAGCAAGCGTTGTTGGCCTTGGCCGACTTCGCCATAGCCAGAAACCATTAGCCAGCTCGGGCCTGCAAAGGCTTAATTGAGGGTGATTTTTTCACCACTGTCAGCGTGGTAATAAGTTAAATGCGCGCATTCATTGGCACCCGAGGTTAAGGAACCGTCAAACAAAAAGCGACCGTCCACGTCCACTATGGCGTAACCATTATGGTACAAGGTGACTTCCGCTAACTTAGGACTGAGTTTAGAACCTTGCCTTAAGGCAAAACTAACGCAATTCTCTTCTTCCTCTTCGGAATACACTTCCCAATCACGACCGCCAGTTAACTGCGCTAACCAGGCCGGCAAATCCACTTCGACGCGACAAATAATAGGCTCATCCCACTCTGGCCTATGCAGTTCGGCTGAAGACACCGCGATGCTGTTTTGTTGCTGTTTATCTGTCATGTTTATTCCTACTTAACTGTTGCATTATTATACCGTGAGCGCTTGCAATTTCATTGCTGTTTATGCGGCCGTTTTTCCTGCTTTCAAGAGGCTGACTGCATTTTTTATGCGGGCTTGACGCGCCATAGCAGCGGCCAGCTTGGCTAGCCCGCTGTTGCCACAAAGCAGCGATAATGCGATGATGCTTGCTGTTTAATCTTGCAGTCAAATCAGCCCTCATTTTTAGCTTAAGGACGTTCATGCCCGCCGTGTTTGCTGATATCTCGCTATCCCTGCAACAAAACAGCAACTTATTTATAGGTTTGAGCCTGTTACTGGGTTTGCTATTGGGCAGCTTTTTAAATGTGCTGATTTACCGATTGCCAAAAATGATGGAGCGCGATTGGCAAAGCGATTGCCTAGCCATGCAAGGCCAAACCGCAGAAGCGACCACCCCATACAACTTGATGCGCCCACGCTCATCCTGCCCGCATTGCCAACAGGCCATAGGCTCAGGCGACAACATCCCCTTGCTCAGCTACTTACTATTAAAGGGGCGCTGCCGGTATTGTGCGCATACAATCAGCCCGCGATACCCCTTGGTGGAGTTGTTATCGGCCGTGCTGATGGCTTTAGTCTGCTGGCAATTTGGCTACAGCAGCGTGACTTTCTTTGCCTGGCTTTTATGCTTAGGCTTAATTGCGCTGACTTTCATTGATTTAGATACGCAATTGCTGCCTGACAGTTTGACTCTGCCACTACTCTGGCTAGGCTTGCTGTTTAATTTAAACATCGGCTTTAACGATCTTCACAGCGCCGTAATCGGTGCGATGGCCGGCTATCTGCTGCTTTGGTCCATCTATTGGCTATTTAAACTTTGCACCGGCAAAGAAGGCATGGGTTACGGCGATTTTAAATTACTGGCCGCATTGGGCGCTTGGTATGGCTGGCAAATGCTACCGGCCATTCTTTTGTTGTCATCCATATTGGGCGCCGCTGTTGGTATCACACTGATATTAAGTGGCCGGCGTGGGCGCGATAGCGCCATGCCATTTGGCCCGTTCTTAGCCATCGCCGGGCTGGCCGCACTGTTTTTCGGACCGCAACTCACGCGGCTTTATCTGGGCTAAGCCATGCAAGTCGTGGTGTTAACAGGTGGCATAGGATCGGGCAAAAGCGAAGCAGCCAAGCAATTTGCCGCCCTAGGCGTGCCAGTGGTCGACGTCGACGCCATCGCCCATCAATTAACGGCCAAAGGCCAAGCTGTGTTAGGGCAAATTCAGCTGCTGTTTGGCGCGGACTTTTTGCTAGCCGATGGCAGCTTGGATAGAGCCAAATTAGGCGCTCAGGTATTTGCCCATCCCGAGCTGCGCCTAAAATTAGAGAGTTTGCTGCACCCGGCTATATACGAAGCGGCCATGCAACAGCTTAAAGAAAACGCTAAAAAAAGCGCCTCCCCCTACCAAATTTTGGTGATTCCGCTGTATTTTGAAAGCACGCGCTACCATGAAGTTGCGGATAAAGTCCTGGTCATAGACTGCCCCGAGGCCTTGCAAATAGAGCGCGCCATGCAACGCAACGGCAGCACGGCCGCTAGTGTACAAGCCGTCATGCAAGCGCAAGTGAGCCGAGCCCGGCGCATCGAAGGCGCAGACGAGGTCATAGATAACCAGGGCAGCCTAGCGGCCTTGCAGGAAAAAGTCGGCCTGATTCATAAAAAATTCATTAAAACTTGCATAGTTAACAAATAAATTTAATAATCCATGTCAACTTATCTTTGTGTGTTCATTCATGACTATTACTGTATTGTTTAGCTGACCATACCTGTAACTCAACATGCCTAGCTACGACTACCCTTTTAACGAACGCATACGCACCTTACTGCGCGTAGAGGACTTGTTCGCCAAGCTTCTGCATAACATAGAAGCGGGCCACGAACACCACCACTGCGCCCTCATCACGTTATTGCAAATTTTAGACGTGGTAGACCGTTCCGAATTAAAGCTGGATTTATTGCAAGAATTGGAAAGGCAAAAAGTCGCCATGAGCGCCTTGATTGGCAACCCAGCCATTGCGGCCAATACCCTGAATAAGATTCTCAGCGAAATTGACCAAGCCGCCGAAGGAGTGCGTGCCGAAACCACTAAACTGGGCCAAACCTTGCGCGCCAACGAATGGTTGATGGGCATAAAACAACGCGCCGGTATTCCCGGTGGCGTTTGCGAATTTGATGTGCCGTCTTACCACTATTGGCTGGGTTTGGGTGAAGTGCGCCGACGGGAAGACTTTACTTCCTGGCTCAAGCCCTTGTTACCCATGCACGCAGCCATAGGCATCATCTTGCGCATACTGCGCGGCAGTGGCGTAAGCAGCAAAATGGTCGCCAGCAACGGCGCCTATCAACAAATGCTGGCCGGTGCCAAACCAGCGCAAATGTTGCGCGTGGTATTGGACGATGACTTAACTTGCTTTCCAGAAGTGAGCGCCAATAAATACGCCATCAACATCCGTTTTAATCAACTTGACGATGGGCAAAAATTACAAAAATACGAACAAGACGTCAGCTTCTCGCTGATCTTGTGTAATTTATAAAGAGTAATCTATCAATCCGTTTGTTGATCCAGTTCGTAATCCAGGGCCTGATCGTCCTTAGCTTAAATTCCATTAATCAATAACCTACACACCATGGAACCCAGTAAAAAACGCTTAGTCGCTTGCCCAAAATGCGGCAACCTCGCCGAATTTTCCCCTAACAATGCTTTTAGGCCGTTCTGCAGCGAACGCTGTAAAATGGTCGATTTCGGCGCTTGGGCGAATGGCGAATACGCCATTCCCGTGCCGATTAGCAGCGATGATTTAGACGAGTTATACCCAGACCACAACCCTTGAGAAAGTAAAAATCATGAAAAAATTCACTGCATTTAGCCTAACAGGCTGGGCTTTATTGGCCTTATTTAGCAGCTGGACTGCCCAAGCAGAAAGCGCCGCCAACAGCACGTTAGTAACCATTCAAGACGCATGGGCGCGGCCAAGCAATCCTGGCTCGACAGTGGGTGCGGCTTACATGACCTTAACCAGCATTAAAGACGCCAAATTGGTTGCAGTCACGGCCGAGGTCAGCGACAGCGTTGAAATTCACAGCATGAGCATGGAAAACGGCATCATGAAAATGCGCATGTTAGACAGTTTAGACTTAAGCGCCGGCAAGCCTTACAAGCTGAGCCCAGGCGGCTTTCATTTGATGCTGTTTGATTTGAAAAAACCTTTGCGCGTGGGCGACAGCGTGAATTTTGTGCTGACCTTTAAATTGGCCAATAAAAGCCTAGTCAAACAAAACGTCAAAGCCAGCGTTAAAGACGCCCCAGCAGCCGGTCATTAAAGCCAGCCACTCAAATCCAACAGTGGCGTTGCACGGCCAGCCCATGCGCGCCATGGCTTCTAGCCAGCAGCCCATCCTCATGCCGCATGCCACCTAAGGCGTACACCGGCAAGGGGTAATCCTGTATCAGATTGCTAAAGCCAGACCAACCCAATGTGTCGCCATCAGGGTGACTAGCGGTCGATTGAACGGGCGACAACAGCACGTAATCCAAAGCCAATTGTGCCGCCTTGGCCAATTCTTTTGCATCATGGCAAGAAGCACCGCACAGCATGCCTGCTGGCTTAGCTGACAATTGCATTAAATCTCGCGCAGTAAAATGCTTGCCGTGGGCGGGAAAATCGCCGTACGCGTAGGGGCCGTGCGAGTTCAGCACGATCTTAGTCGCGTAAGGCGCTGCCATGCTCATGACGCGCTCAAAAAACCGTGCAAATGCCGATGCCGTCAACTGCTTTTCACGTAACTGCAGCAGGCCCAACCCCCCATCCAGCGCGCGCTGTAGGCCTTGGAAAAAAGCCTGTTCGCCCATTTCAGCGAGATTGCTTATGGCATGCAATCGAGGCAGATTGAGTGCATCGATAATGGGCGCGTTGGCTGGCAACAAGGGCGACACGCTGACAGCTTTTGTTGACTGCCAACTGAGTTTTTGCCCTTCCATGCCTTGCGGATCACCCGACCAAGCCGCCACCACAAAAAAATGCAGTTGCACGGTTTTAGCTGCGCTGGCCAATTGGCCGTTGTCTAGGTATTTAGCTGGGTAGGCGTAGCGACGGGTCAACCACGGGTAGGCTTGCGTGACCGTGATGCCCAGCTCTTCTTGCAATTCGCGTTTTAGGGCTTGCTCGGGCGACTCGTTTTCTTCAATTTTGCCGCCGGGAAACTCCCAATAACCAGACCAGGGTTTGCCCAATGGCCGCTCGTTTAACAAAACCCAGCCATCGGCTCGCTGTATCACGCCAACGGCCGCACGCGTCAAGCTGACTGAGTCTAAACTCGCATCAGGAACGGTAGTCGGCATTGATTTTGACGTAGTCGTAAGAAAAGTCGCAAGTCCAGATCGTGCAACTTGCCTCGCCTCTAGCCAAATCCACGCGCACTAAAATCTCCGCTTCCTGCATGATGGCGGCGCCTTGCTCTTCTCTGTAAGCGCTGGCCCGGCCACCTTTTTCCGCCACCAGCACGTCACCTAGGTAAAGCTTGAGTTGGTTGACGTCGAGTTGGTCGACACCGGCATAACCGATGGCCGCCAAAATTCGGCCTAAATTTGGGTCAGAAGCAAAAAATGCCGTTTTAATCAAAGGCGAATGGGCAATGGCATAAGCCACTTTACGGCACTCAGCTTCATTTTTGCCGCCGTCAATTTGCACCGTCATGAATTTGGTCGCGCCTTCGCCGTCGCGCACGATGGCTTGCGCCAACTCTATCGCCACCTCGGTCATGGCATCGCGTAAGGCCAAAAAGTGCGGGCTGGTTTCGCTAATTTGCGCATGGCCGGCTTGTTGGCTGGCCAGCATAATCAAGCTGTCGTTGGTGGAGGTATCGCCATCCACGGTGATGCAGTTAAAGGATTTATTGACGGCGAAATGAATGATGGCATCCAGCGCGGCCTGGCTCACCACGGCATCGGTAGCGATGTAGCCCAGCATGGTCGCCATATTGGGGTGTATCATGCCCGAGCCTTTACTCATGCCGGTGATGGTCACGGTCTGGCCGTCTATCAGCAAGCGGCGAGACGTGGCTTTGGCCACGATGTCGGTGGTCATAATGGCTTCAGCCGCCGCTAACCAATTGTTTTCATTCAAATTAGCCAGCGCCGTCGGCAAGCCCGAGATCAGCTTATCCACTGGCAAAGGCTCTAAAATCACACCGGTCGAAAAAGGTAAAATTTGCTCGGCATTCAAATCCAATAAATCGGCCAAGGCAGCGCAGCTTTGTTGGGCCGCTTGCATGCCCTGCTCGCCGGTGCCCGCGTTTGCGCAACCGGTATTGACCAATAAGGCGCGTATACCTTGCTTGGCCGCCAGGTGCGATTTGCACAGCGTAACCGGGGCCGCACAAAATTGATTTTGCGTGAACACACCGGATACCGCGCTGCCTTCGGCCAAGGTCATGACCAACAAGTCTTTGCGCTGTGCTTTGCGTATGTGCGCCTCCGCATAACCTAATTTAACGCCGCGTACAGGCAATAAGGTGCTGGCTTGTGGGGCAGTTAATTTAACCGGCATGCTGGGGTTTCCTTGTTTTCTTGAGGTGTATGAGGCTTAAGCACGACGCCATGTCGTGCCTTGCGGGGAGTCTTCCAATACGATGCCGGCGGCCGTCAATTCCTGACGGATGGCATCGGCTAAAGCGAAGTTTTTCGCCTGCTTGGCCTCGGCCCGCGCCAAAATTTTGCTGGCGATCAACTCGGCCGTCAAGCCTAGTGACTGGCCATCTTCAGTAGCGGACGTGCTGCTAACCGACGCTTGCCCCTGCAAAAAAGCCGTGGCATCTTGTTGCAACAAACCCAAGACGCCCGCCAAGCTTTTTAGCAAAGCGGCGGTGGCCGCCGATTTGCTCTTATTCAATTCGTTAGCTAGGTCAAACAACACAGCCAACGCTTCCGGGGTATTGAAATCATCGTCCATGGCCAACTTGAAGCGAGCCGCATGCGGCTGTTGCCAGTCTATGTTGCAAGGTGGGGTTGCATGACCACGCAACGAGGTGTACAAACGCGTCAAAGCCAATTTGGCATCGTCTAAATGCTGGTCGGAATAATTAAGTGGGCTGCGGTAGTGAGCGCGCAAAATAAAGAAACGCACCACCTCGGCATCGTACTGTTGCAGCACCGTGCGTATGGTAAAAAAGTTGCCTAAAGACTTAGACATCTTTTCATCGTCCACCCGCACAAAGCCATTATGCATCCAATAATTGACCATTTGGCAGGGCTGCCCGTCGTGGCTGTGGGCCGCTTCCGATTGGGCAATTTCATTTTCGTGGTGCGGAAAATGCAAATCTTGCCCGCCGCCGGGTATGTCAAAACGCTCGCCTAGATGATGGGCGCTCATGGCCGAACACTCGATGTGCCAACCGGGCCGGCCGCGGCCAGCATTGGGCCCGCCAAAAGGCGATGGCCAACTGGGCTCATTGGGTTTAACCGATTTCCATAAGACAAAATCCATGGGGTCTTTTTTGTGCGTATCGACTTCCACGCGCTCGCCGGCACGCAAGTCCTCTAAGGATTTGCCGGACAATTTTCCGTATCCAGCAAACTGATTGACCGAGTAAAACACGTCGCCGTTGTCGGCCACGTAGGCATAGCCCTTCTCGATCAAGCTGGCAATCATGTTGACCATGCCCTCGACAAAATCGGTGGCCTTGGGCTCGATGTCGGGTTTAATCACAGATAAGCTGGCCGCATCCTGATCCATGGCATCAATAAAGCGCTGGGTTAACTGGCCTATGCTTTCCTGGTTTTCGTTAGCGCGTTTAATAATTTTGCTGCTCTTCGATCTCGGCAGCATGCTGGCCGTCGTCTTCATCGCGCGGAGCCGCTGGGGCGAGGGGCGGTGCGGGGGAATCCTGCGCCTCATTCACGGCATGGTCACGGTGCCGCTCGCGTTCACG
>SXLB01000041.1 GCA_005777825.1 Methylotenera sp.
ACCGGAAATGGTGAAGAATGGCTCTTGGGCTTCGCCGGCGATGGCACGCGCCAGCAAGGTTTTACCGGTACCGGGTGGGACCACCTTAAGCACGCCGCGAGGAATGCGTCCGCCTAATTTTTGGAATTTAGTCGGGTCGCGTAAAAATTCCACGATTTCCGTGACCTCTTCTTTGGCTTCATCGCAACCAGCCACATCAGCAAAGGTGGTTTGGTTATTGGTTTCATCTAATTGACGGGCTTTGCTTTTGCCAAACGAGAATGGACCGCCGCCTTTGCCGCCACCTTGCATTTGGCGCATAAAAAACACCCAAACTGCAATCAGCAATATCATGGGGAACCAGGACACAAACAAACTCATCAAGAAGGATTGCTCTTCTTCAGGCTTGGCTTCCACTTGCACATTGTTTTTCAATAAATCGGACACCAACCAAGGGTCGGTAGGCGCGTAACTGTTGAATTTTTTGCCGTCGTGGGTAGTGCCGTGCAAGACACGGCCATCAATCTGCACCTTGGCAATGCGGCCGTCTTTCACTTCCTGTATGAATTGGGAATAGACGATTTGGCTGTCTGCGCCGTTTTTAACACCGCTTAAATTAAACACCGCCATTAACACCATGGCGATCGCAACCCAAATGGCAATGTTTTTAAAGATATTATTCAAAATCGTCTTCCTTTTTAAAAGGCCTAAGCCTTATGCTTATTTTATGCTTAAATCTGTGCCCGCTGTCAGGCCTTGCTTGCATTTTCACTTATTTTTTTAGGGCTAAGGCATGCGCCCCTACTTTTTACCCAAGCCCAGCAAATACACTTCATTGCTGCGCCCACGTGATGCTTTGGGTTTGCGTGTGACGACTTTATCAAACAGGCCGCGCATGCTGGCTAAAATTTCATCGAAACCAGCGCCTATGAATACCTTGACTAAAAAGTTGCCGCTTGGTTTCAACCAGTCGCGACTGAACTCCAAGGCCAATTCGGTTAAATAGGCCGCGCCAGCTTGATCAACGATGGTGATACCTGACATATTGGGGGCCATATCGGCAATTACAAGGTCTACCTGCTTGCCCTGCAAGCTGTTTTCCAATTGCCTTAGAATAGCCTCTTCGCGAAAATCACCTTGGATGAATTCCACGCCCTTGATGGGCTCCATCTCTAACAAATCCAGGGCGATGATGCGGCCCTGGCCCTTTAGCCGTTGAGTCGCTACTTGCGACCAACTACCAGGCGTGGCACCTAAGTCGACTATGGTCATGCCGGGTTTAATCAGCTTATCTTTGTCGTCTATCTCGATTAACTTGTAGGCAGCGCGAGCGCGGTAGCCTTCTTTTTGCGCGCGCTTAACGAATTCGTCGTTAACGTGTTCGTGCATCCAAGCTTTGCTGGAAGGTTTTAGCTTCATCTGTTAAACTTCGCCCACATAAAATACCGCACTAAAAATCCAGACTAAGCAGTCAACCTAAAAGAAGAAATCAACGTGAATTCAAAACAAATCAGCTACTTACGTGGCCTAGCGCACAACTTAAACCCGGTCGTCATGATCAGCAACAAGGGCTTATCCGAGGCGGTCATGAAAGAAATTAACGTCAACCTGGATGCCCATGAACTCATCAAGATTAAAGTCATGAGCGACGACCGAGCCTTACGCGCGCAAATGCTGGTGGATATTTGCCAACAGACGAATGCGCTTGCCGTGCATCAAATAGGTAAACAATTGGTGGTGTACCGCGCATCGACCAAACCTAAAATCGTCGTGCCGCAGAAATAAGGCCTTACTTTTTCAGCACCACCACCAAACCGAGCAAGCATTGCAGGACATAGGCAATGCTGGCTACCCCGTGCCACGTGGCAAACCGATCCGAAAACACACTTTGCATGACATCGCTGGGCAAGGCATCGGCTTTCAATTGGGCCAATATCGGTTGTATGCCAAAGTGACCGGCCAAAACCAATAACAACATCACCAGCACCGCCCAGAAATAAGCTTGCTTCAAAGCCATGCTGCCATAGCCAAACAGGCGTTGCATTAATAAGAAAAAAGCAGAAAACAGACCTAAATAGGCCACGTAATCAAAAAACTGACCGGCCAACTGGCCCGCCAACTGCCGGTCTGGAAGCGTGTTAAACAAGACGTAGGCGACCGCGGCTATGCTCCACAGGCTACCCACCCAAAAGGTAATGAGTACCAAACTGACTTTATCTGACCAATTATTTTTCATGGTGGTGCTCCAGATTAAACCGCACTAAAGAGTAAACCGCACTAAATGTATTGAACGTCCAGTATCTCGTATTCTTTTACGCCACCAGGCGCCATGACTTCCGCTACGTCGCCTTCTGACTTGCCTATCAAACCGCGTGATATCGGCGAGCTGATGGAAATCTTACCGTTTTTAATGTCGGCTTCGTCGTCACCAACGATTTGATAGCTGATGATAGCACCGCTCTCTAAATCTTCTATGCGCACGGTGGCACCAAATACACAGCGGCCATCGGCGTGCAAGGTGGTCGGATCAATAATCATGGCATTGGACAACTTGGCTTCCAATTCGGCAATGCGCCCTTCGATAAAGCTTTGGCGTTCTTTGGCCGCTTCGTACTCGGCATTTTCCGATAAATCGCCTTGCGCACGCGCTTCCGCAATCGCCTGTATGACGTCTGGTCTATCGACACCGCGTAAACGCAATAACTCTTCTTTTAATAGCGCGGCACCTTTTACGGTTACCGGAACTTGTATCACTGCCATCTTAAAAAATCCCTGAATAAAAAACAAACCACACCCAAACTGAGTGTGGCTTTAAATGTGATTGCTTGTGTGTAAATTAGAAAACTTGATTAAAGTGTATTTTATGCCAGCTTTTTATGCAAGTCTTGCAAGGACTCCACGGTCAGCTCTTGCATGTGCGCCATGCCTATGCAGGCGGCTTTGGCGCCAGCTAGCGTGGTGTAATAAGTGACTTTGTTTTGCAAGGCAGAGCGGCGAATTTCATAGGAATCGGCCACTGCGCGTTTGTCTTCGGTCACGTTCACGATAAAGCTGATGTCGTTGTTCTTAATCATGTCGACGATGTGCGGACGGCCTTCGGCCACCTTGTTCACTGACGACACTTTTAAGCCGTTAGCCGTTAAGGCAGTCACGGTGCCTTTGGTGGCCACCAACTCAAAACCTAAATCGTGCAAGGCATGGGCGATTTCCACCACTTTGTTGTAGTCTTCCTTGCGCACGCTGATAAACGCACGGCCGCCTTCAGGCAGCTTGGTGGAGGCACCCAGTTGCGACTTCAAGAACGCCTCAGCAAAGGTAGCGCCCACGCCCATCACCTCACCGGTGGATTTCATTTCTGGACCTAGAATCGTGTCCACACCAGGGAATTTAATGAAGGGGAAAACCGCCTCTTTCACCGAATAGAACGGAGGGATAATTTCACGGGTCACGCCTTGTGCTTTAAGCGAGGTACCTATCATGCAACGCGCCGCCACTTTAGCCAATTGCAAACCGCAAGCTTTAGAAACAAAAGGCACGGTACGCGATGCGCGTGGGTTCACTTCTAACACGTAAACGGTTTTGCCTTGGATGGCAAACTGCACGTTCATCAAACCAACCACGCCTAGGGCGCGGGCCATTTGTTTGGTTTGCTCACGCAATTCATCTTGCAATTTAGCCGACAAGCTATAAGGCGGCAAGGAGCATGCGGAGTCACCAGAATGCACACCGGCTTGTTCAACGTGTTCCATGATGCCGCCTATGATGACGTCGCCAGTGCTGTCGCACAAAGCATCGACATCGACTTCCAAGGCATCGTTTAGGAATCGATCCAATAGCACCGGCGATTCGTTAGAAACTTTGACGGCTTCACGCATGTAACGCTCTAATTGCGATTGCTCTTGCACAATCTCCATGGCGCGACCACCCAACACGTAGCTAGGGCGAACCACCAATGGGTAGCCTATCTCCATGGCCAAGCGTATGGCTTCTTCTGGCGTTCTGGCGGTGCGGTTAGGCGGTTGTTTTAGGCCTAAGTCTTGCAGCATTTTTTGGAAACGCTCGCGGTCTTCGGCTTTATCAATCGCATCCGGGGTGGTGCCTATGATGGGCACACCGGCTTTTTCTAAATCACGCGCTAATTTTAATGGGGTTTGGCCACCGTATTGCACGATCACGCCGACCGGTTTTTCGATGGCGACAATTTCCAATACGTCTTCCAAGGTCACCGGCTCAAAATACAAGCGATCTGAGGTGTCGTAAT
>SXLB01000042.1 GCA_005777825.1 Methylotenera sp.
CTTTAATGGCTTGTCTAAAAATTACCGTACCTGCGGTTACCGTGCCGGCTGGATGATATTGAGCGGTGAGAAGCAACATGCTAAAGATTACATAGAAGGCCTGAATATGTTGGCCTCCATGCGCTTGTGCGCCAACGTTCCGGGTCAGTTGGCCATTCAGACGGCGCTAGGCGGTTACCAAAGCATAGACGATTTGGTGGCGCCAGAGGGGCGCTTATGCAAACAGCGCGACGTGGCCTACGAATTATTAACGGCCATCCCTGGGGTTACCTGCAGCAAGCCTGCCGCTGCCATGTATTTGTTTCCTCGTTTAGACCCGGCCATTTACCCGATTGAAAATGACCAACAATTCATTTTGGATTTGTTGTTGGAAGAGAAAGTCTTGTTGGTGCAAGGGTCTGGATTTAATTGGCATGCGCCGGATCATTTCCGGGTGGTCTTTTTACCCAACGTCGATGACTTGACCGAAGCGATTCATCGCATCGCCCGCTTTTTGAAAAACTACAGAAAAAAACACGCAAAATCAGATGGAGTAAAAGCTTGAAGCAACTTAATGTAGGGATACTAGGCCTGGGTACGGTAGGCGGCGGCACCTATGCCGTGTTAACACGCAATGCCGCTGAAATTACCCGTCGTAGCGGTTATGCCATCAACGTGGTGCAAGTGGCCGATAAAAATTTAGCTCTAGCGCAGCGCGTGACTGCCGGCAAAGTGCCGCTAACCGACGATGCGTTTGCGGTGGTCAATAATCCGGCGGTGGACGTGGTGGTTGAACTGATAGGCGGTTACACCTTAAGTAAAGAATTGGTGTTGCAAGCCATCGCCAACGGCAAGCACGTGGTGACCGCCAACAAAGCTTTATTAGCCGTGCACGGCAATGAAATTTTTGCTGCGGCGCAAGCGCGTGGCGTGATGGTGGCCTTTGAAGCTGCCGTAGCCGGGGGCATACCCATTATTAAGGCCTTGCGTGAAGGATTGGGTGCCAACCGCATTGAATGGTTAGCCGGCATCATCAATGGCACGACCAATTTCATCTTAAGTGAAATGCGTGAAAAAGGCCTGTCATTTATCGATGTGTTGGGTGAGGCACAACGCCTAGGGTACGCAGAAGCCGATCCCACATTCGACGTGGAAGGCATAGACGCGGCGCATAAGTTGACCATTATGTCAGCGATCGCATTTGGTATGCCGATGAAGTTCGATCAGGCCTACACCGAAGGCATCAGCAAATTACAGCAAACCGACATTAAGTACGCGCATGAACTGGGCTACAGTGTGAAGTTGTTGGGTATCACTAAACGCAGTGAGGCCGGCGTGGAATTGCGCGTGCACCCGACACTTATTTCAGAAAAAAGGTTGGTGGCCAATGTCAACGGCGCCATGAACGCCGTTGTGGTTAAAGGTGATGCCGTTGGCCCAACTTTGTATTACGGCGCAGGCGCAGGCGCAGAGCCGACAGCGAGTTCGGTGGTGGCCGATTTGATGGACGTTGCTAGATTGGCGGATGCCAGCGCGGCGCAACGCGTGCCGTACTTAGGTTTCCAAGCCGGCCAACTTAATGATTTGCCTATCTTGCCGATAGCCGCTATCCATAGCGCTTATTACTTACGCCTGCGCGCTAGCGACAAGCCAGGCGTGTTGGCTGGCGTGACCAAAATTTTGGCCGACCGCAACATTTCCATTGATGCCATGTTGCAAAAAGAGCCGGCTGACAATGAAACCGAAGCGGACATCGTCATCTTGACGCATTTAACCCAAGAAAAAAACATGGATGCCGGTATCGCCGAAATCGAAGCGCTGCCTGCCATTGTCGGCAAGTTGGTTAAAATTCGTATGGAAGAGTTAGGAAAATAAATCGGCCTAGGCGGCTTGATGAGGATTGGGGCCAAACGGCCCCTTAAATTGAGAGATTTAAATGAAATACATCAGTACCCGTGGGCTATCACCTGCATTAAGCTTCAGTGAAATATTATTGGGTGGTCTAGCACCGGACGGCGGCTTGTATTTGCCTGAGCACTACCCGCAGTTTAGCGATGCCGATTTAAGCGCCATGCGCGCTATGAATTATGCTGACTTGGCCTTTGCTATTTTAAGCCGTTTAATTGACGACATCCCTGCGGCTGACTTGAGAGCCATCATAGATAAAACCTACCGAGCCGACGTTTATGCCTACGCCCGTCCAGGCCAAAATGCGGCCGATATTACCCCAACCTTAAAGCTAGAAGACCAACTTTACTTGCTGTGTTTGTCCAATGGTCCTACCTTGGCCTTTAAAGACATGGCCATGCAATTGCTAGGGAATTTATTCGAGTACGTACTGGCGAAAACCGGTAAAACCACCAATATACTAGGCGCGACCTCCGGTGATACTGGCTCGGCAGCGGAATACGCTATGCGCGGTAAAAAAGGCGTGAGCGTGTTTATGCTGTCGCCGCATAAAAAAATGAGCCGTTTCCAAGCGGCGCAAATGTTCAGTTTGCAAGACAAAAACATACATAACATAGCCGTTAATGGCGTGTTTGATGATTGCCAAGACATGGTTAAAGCGGTATCCAATGATGCCGAATTTAAAGCCCAGTATAAGATAGGTGCCGTTAACTCCATTAACTGGGGTCGCATAGTGGCGCAAGTGGTGTACTACTTCAAAGGCTATTTTGCGGTGACAACGAGCAACACCGAAAAAGTCAGCTTTTCTGTGCCATCGGGTAATTTTGGTAACGTTTGTGCCGGCCACATCGCACGCATGATGGGCTTGCCCATTGATCAATTGGTGGTGGCAACCAACGAGAACGACGTGTTGGACGAGTTCTTTAAAACCGGCGTGTATAGACCACGCGGCTCGGCCAATACCTACCAAACCTCCAGCCCCTCCATGGACATCAGTAAAGCTTCTAACTTTGAACGCTTTATTTTTGATCTTGTCGGGCGTGACAGCGCTAAGGTGCGCGAATTGTGGGCCAGTGTCGACCAAGGCGGCGCCTTTGACATTCGTACTTTGATGGCTAAGGTGGCGGAATACGGCTTTGTTTCCGGCAGCAGCAATCACCAACAGCGCATGCAGACTATACGCGACACGCACAAAAAATACGCTGTTAGCATCGATACGCATACGGCCGACGGTTTGAAAGTGGCATTGGAACGACGTGACCCCAAAGTGCCTATGTTGGTCTTGGAAACCGCCTTGCCGGCTAAGTTTGAGGATGCCATGGTCGAAGCACTTGGCGTCGTACCAGAACGCCCCAGCGCATTAATCGGTATAGAAGCCCTGCCGCAACGATTTGATGTGATGGATTTCGATGTGGCCGCCATTAAACAATACATAGTCAACAAAGTGAGCTAGCGCATGCAGGTTTATCACGATTTACTCAAGCACGTATTGCAGCACGGCCATAACAAAGAAGACCGCACCGGCACTGGCACCCAATCGGTATTTGGCTACCAGATGCGTTTTAATTTGGCGGATGGCTTTCCCTTATTGACCACGAAAAAAGTCCATTTAAAATCCATCATCCATGAGCTGTTGTGGTTCTTGCAGGGCAGCACCAATATTGCCTATTTAAAAGAAAACGGCGTGCGTATATGGGACGAATGGGCCGATGAAAATGGCAACCTAGGCCCCGTATACGGATACCAATGGCGTAATTGGCCCAAGCCGGACGGCATCCACATAGACCAAATTAGCCAGGTGGTGCAAGCCATTAAAACCAATCCGGATTCACGGCGCTTGATCGTGTCAGCTTGGAACGTGGCCGACGTCGACCAAATGAAATTACCGCCTTGCCATGCCTTCTTTCAATTTTATGTGGCCGACGGCAAACTAAGCTGTCAGCTGTATCAGCGCAGTGCCGATATCTTCTTAGGCGTGCCGTTTAATATTGCCTCCTATGCCTTGTTGACCATGATGGTCGCCCAGGTATGCGGTCTCAAGCTAGGCGACTTTGTGCACACGCTAGGCGATGCGCACATATACAGCAATCACATGGAGCAAGTGCAAGAGCAATTAAGCCGTGAGCTGCGTGCTTTACCTAGCATGCGCATTAATCCTGCGGTCAAGGACATTTTTAGCTTTAAGTTTGAAGATTTTACTTTAGAGAATTACGACCCGCATCCAGCTATCAAAGGCGTGGTGGCAGTTTAATATGGCGCTTTCTTTGATTGTGGCATTGGCCAACAACCGTGTCATAGGCGTCAATAACACCTTGCCTTGGCATTTGCCTGAAGACCTAAAGCGTTTTCGCGCTTTGACCACTGGCCACCACATCATCATGGGAAGAAAAACCTACGAGTCCTTGGGCCGCTTGTTGCCTAATCGGACCACGGTCATAGTCACGCGCAATCCGAATTTCCAAGTACAAGGTGCGTTGATTGCCCATAGCCTAGAACAAGCCTTGGCTTTATGCCACGACGACGATGAAGCATTTTTAATTGGTGGGGCTGAACTGTATCAAGCGGGCTTAAATCTGGCGCAAAAGATGTATGTTACGGCCATAGACTTAGATGTGGCAGGGGATGCATATTTTCCTGAATGGGATGTAAAGCAGTGGCAACAAACGGGCAGTGAAGCACACACTAGCGCAGCAGGCCTGCCTTTTAGCTACCTGACCTACCAACGTCAAGCGAGCTAAAGACCGGTCTATTTGCGCTACTGGGCTACGCAATCCACGTAATAATTTGCCTTGCCGTCCACCACTTGTTTGACTAAGCCATGGTTGTCTGTCTCAAAGCCGGGGAATTTCTCATTGAACTCACGGGCAAACTTCAAGTAATCAACGATCACCTTGTTAAATTGTTCGCCTGGTATGAGCAAAGGGATGCCCGGTGGGTAGGGCGTGAGCAATACCGCGGTAATTCTTCCCTCTAAGTCGTCTATGGCCACACGGTCAATTTCTCTGTGGGCCATTTTGGCAAAGGCGTCAGCTGGTTTCATGGCCGGCACCATGTTGGACAAGTACATTTCGGTGGTTAAGTGCGCCACGTCATTGGCTTTGTAGACGGCGTGAATTTGTTCGCACAAATCGCGTAGACCGACTTTTTCGTACCTAGGTTGTTTTTGGATGAATTCCGGCAGGACTTTCCATAGTGGTTGATTCTTATCGTAGTCGTCTTTAAATTGTTGCAAGGCCGCCACCATGGTATTCCAACGGCCTTTGGTGATGCCTATGGTGAACATGATGAAGAAAGAATACAGGCCGGTTTTTTCAACGATGACACCGTGTTCAGCCAGGTATTTAGTGACAATGGCCGCCGGTATGCCAAATTTGTCGGAAAAATTGCCTTTGATGTCTAGGCCAGGGGTGATGATGGTGGCCTTGATTGGATCCAGCATATTAAAGCCTTCGGCTAAATCACCAAAGTCATGCCAAGCTTCATTGGCTTTAAGCATCCAAGCATCGCGTTCTTCTAAGCCTTCTTCAGATAAATCGTCTGGGCCCCATACTTTAAACCACCAGTCGGCACCCCATTCCTCGTCCACCTTGCGCATGGCGCGGCGGAAGTCCAAGGCTTCCATTAAGCTTTCTTCAACCAAGGCGGTGCCGCCTGGCGCTTCCATCATGGCCGCGGCCACGTCTATGCTGGCGACGATGGAATATTGCGGGCTGGTCGAGGTATGCATTAAGTAGGCTTCATTGAAAATGTCGCGGTCCAGCTGATTGTTTTCTGCATCTTGCACCAATATTTGACTGGCTTGGCTTAAGCCTGCTAGCAATTTATGGGTGGACTGGGTGGAGAACACCATGCTCTCCTTGCAACGTGGTCGGCCTTCGCCTATGGCGTGGTAATCGCCATAGAAATCATGGAAGGTGGCATGCGGTAACCAAGCTTCATCAAAATGCAAGGTGTCAATTTTGCCGTCCAGCATTTCTTTTATTTCTTCTACGTTATACAAAACCCCGTCGTATGTGGATTGCGTGATGGTCAGCACACGCGGTTTGGCTTTTTTGTCGGTAATAAAGGGATTGATATCGATTTTCTTTTGGATGTTTTCCCAAGCAAATTCGCTCTTCGGTATCGGCCCTATGATGCCGAAATGGTTACGCGTTGGCATTAAAAATACCGGTACCGCCCCAGTCATGATGATGGCGTGCAGTATGGATTTATGGCAATTGCGATCGACGACGACGACATCACCCGGCGCTACCGTGCTGTTCCACACCATTTTGTTGGAGGTGGAGGTGCCATTGGTGACAAAATACAGGTGATCGCAATTGTAGATACGAGCGGCATTGCGTTCGGAGGCGGCGACTGGGCCGGTATGATCGAGTAGTTGACCGAGCTCATCGACCGCGTTGCAAACGTCGGCGCGTAGCATGTTTTCACCAAAGAATTGGTGAAACATTTGCCCTACCGGTGATTTTAGAAAAGCCACGCCACCTGAGTGGCCAGGGCAGTGCCAGGAATAGGAGCCATCGGCCGCGTACTCGGTTAGCGCTTTAAAGAACGGTGGCGGCAAGCTATCTAAATAGGTGCGCGCCTCGCGCAATATGTAGCGGGCAACGAATTCAGGCGTGTCTTCGTACATGTGTATGAAGCCATTGAGCTCGCGTAGTATTTCGTTGGGAATGTGCCGTGAAGTGCGGGTTTCACCGTGCAAAAAGATAGGGATTTCTTCGTTGCGGTAACGTATTTCATCAACGAAGCTACGCAAGTTATCCAATGCATCGCGGTTTTCTTCCACGAATTCATTATCGTCTATGGACAAGATGAACGCTGAGGCGCGACTTTGTTGTTGTGCAAAGGAGGTGAGGTCGCCGTAACTGGTGACGCCTAAGACCTCAAACCCCTCCGCTTCTATCGCTTTGGCTAGCATGCGTATGCCTAGACCTGAGGAATTTTCTGAGCGGAAATCTTCGTCTATGATGACGATAGGAAAACGAAACTTCATGGATGGGTATCCTAAAATTAAATCTTGGGTAAGGTGACGCCAACTTGGCCTTGGTATTTGCCACCACGGTCTTTGTAGCTGGTTTCGCAGACGTCGTCGGCGTCGGCTTCAAAAAACAGCACTTGGGCACAACCCTCGTTGGCGTATATTTTTGCGGGTAGTGGCGTGGTGTTACTGAATTCCAAAGTAACGTAGCCTTCCCATTCGGGTTCAAACGGTGTCACGTTGACGATGATGCCGCAGCGTGCGTAAGTGGATTTGCCTAGGCAAACGGTTAATACATTGCGAGGTATTCTGAAGTACTCCACGGTGCGGGCTAGGGCAAAAGAGTTGGGTGGAATAATGCAGTAATCGGCATTCACTTCAACGAAAGAGTTGGGGTCAAAATTCTTAGGATCGACGATGGTGCTGTTGATGTTGGTGAACAGCTTAAATTCTTTACTGCATCTAATGTCGTAACCGTAGCTTGAGGTGCCGTATGACACCAAGCGTTCGCCTTGTGCATTCTGCTTCACTTGTTTTGGCTCAAACGGCTCTATCATGCCGTGTTGTTCAGCCATGCGGCGTATCCATTTATCTGATTTTATGCTCATAGTGGGTGCTTTTTTTGTAGGTTAGAAGATAAAAAAGCGGAGTAACTAACTCCGCTTTTTGCCCGACTTTAGTAAGTGCAAATAATAGCAATAAATTAGCGCGACGTTACACTTTTTTAGTGCTTATCGCCGCCTAATTCTATGCTGTAACGCCAGAATTGATCGGTGGATTCAAAAATGACAACTGACTGCTCTGGATCACGGCTGCCAGCAGGGTATTGGTGCACGGCAGATTGGTCTTCGGCCCAAGCTTTAACGATGGGGTCGATTAGACGCCACTGGGCTTCCACTTCGCTGATGTGGAGGTAGAGCGATGGGTCGCCTTCCATCAGATTGAGCAATAAGGACTCGTAAGAGTCTATGCTTTCGTCGCCGGTCTGACGTTGCGGTGCATCTATGCTCAAGGTGCGGGTAGCAATGTCTAAGCCAGGAATTTTCGATTCGATTTCCATCTTGATGCATTCGCGTGGTTGGATGTTCAAGGTTAACCAGTTTTGATGCTGGCCTTCCACCAATTGCATGGGGGCTTTTTTAAAGTGGATGGAGACTGCCGTGTTGCCTTCGTGCATGCGTTTAGCCGTGCGCACATAAAACGGCACACCTTGCCAGCGTGGGTTGTCTATAAACAGTTTTAATGCTGCATAGGTCTCGGTAACGCTCGCTGGCACACCTTCTTTTGCTAGTTCATCTAAGTAGCCGGTCACGTTTTCTCCATGGCCATCGCCGACGCAAACGCGCCCTGCTGAATACTGCGCACGGAAGGCGTGCTTAGCAAGGTCCTTAATGGGCAGCGGGCGTATGGCTTGTAATAGTTTAATTTTCTCGGCACGTATGCTTTCGGGTGATAAGTCCTGTGGCTTTTCCATCGCTACCAAGGCTAAGGTTTGCAGCAAATGGCTCTGCACCATGTCACGCAGGGCGCCGGTGTTGTTGTAGAACTCCGTGCGGTCGCCTACGCCTAAAATTTCATTGTTGGTGATTTGCACGTGGTCTATGTATTGATTGTTCCACAGCGGTTCAAACATGGTGTTGGCAAAGCGCGTTAGCATGATATTTTGCAGCGCCGATTTACCTAGGTAATGGTCTATGCGGTAAATTTGACTTTCTTTTAAGTGCTGGGTGATGGAGGCCTGCAGCGCTTGCGCAGAAGGCAGGTTGGTGCCAAACGGTTTTTCTATCAAAACGCGACGCCAGTATTGGCTTTCATCGAGCAAGCCGACGCCAGATAGCTGTTCGACGATGGGGGCGAAATCGGTAGGGCGCACCGATAAAAAGTAAGCTAGGTTTTGTGGGAAAACTTGCTCGTTACTTAAGGTCGCTTTCATTTTTTTGAAGGCGTCGGCATCGCTAGGCGGATTGGCATGGTAATGGTTGCGTGCAATAAAACGGTCAAATACCGCTTTGTCGTAACCGTCTTTAAATTTGGTGTCCAACATCTTTTTGATATCAGCCTGCCATGCTTCTCGCGTAACGTCACCGCGACCGACAGACAGAATGGCCATGTGCTCAGGCAGGCGGCCTGCTGCATCTAGGCGAAATAGGCCTGGCATTAATTTGACGCGGGAAAGGTTGCCGCTCGCGCCAAATAGGACCAGCGTGCAAGGATCGATTTTTTTTACCATGGTAAACCTTAAGTTAGCTATAGACTTTAATGGCTCGTTAGCACGAGCGATCACACAACGTTTTATTTTCGCCTAGTAGATGACATGGCCAACCCTAGGCGGGTGCGGTGGCTATTAATGGCGGCTTTCCGCTGGGGCACCGTCGGTGTCCGTGTCCAAATCACCCCAACCAAGACGGCGATGGAATAATTCAAGTAATAAATCCCAGCTTAAACGGGATAGGGCCGGGTCGTAGCGGTGGCCTTCATCGCGCATAAAAGCATGTTGGCCGTTAAATTCATGCCAAGTATAACGGGTGCCGACTTCATCTAAGCGGGCTTTAACCAAGTTGCGACCTTCTAATGGCACGTGGGGGTCTTGACGTCCCCAAATATGCAGCAACTCGCCTTTGATTTCGCCGGCACGCTCCAATGAATTGTCATTTTTACCTAGACCTAGAGCGCGTTTGTGGATGTCGGTAGCGTAGAAGCAGACGGCAGCAAGCACGTCTGGGTTCATGGCAGCACGGAAGGCCAAGTGGCCACCAACGCATATGCCCATGACGCCTAAGCGACCGGTGCAATCGTCACGAGATTTTAGGTAATCGAGGACGGCGCGCGCATCGCTATCGTAGGCGTGCACTTCCTTGTTGATTTTGTGCGCGTTACCGCGGGTAGTGCCTTCTTCGTCGTAAGAAAGAACCGTGCCTGCTGGTTCTAATTCATGGTAGATCTCAGGGCAAGCCACTATAAAGCCATGGCCAGCAAGCATGGCGGCAGTGCGACGTATGGGTGCGGTGACTTGAAAGATTTCGGAAAACATTAATATGCCAGGGTAGTTACCCGGGGCAGCAGGGCGGAAAATGTGCGCGCGCATTTCGCCGGTTGGCGTATTGAGGTCTACTACTTCACTGTCTTTAATTAACATTTTTGGTCCCGATTATTGCGTTTTGGAATATCCATATATGATAAAGCAAGCAAGCTTATTCATACAGTGTTTTGATGTAAAAAATATAAAATGCATGACAAGATCCACGTTTTAGTGTCAAATTCGGCCTTACTTTTTTGATGTGGTTAAGAATGAAAATGCAAGAAACCTCAGTCCGCTGGCAGGCCTTTGCCAGTATCGATTGTTTGCGGCACGCTGTCTGCGATGCCATTGCTTTAAGCGCCGGTTTAGCCATCGCTCAGCGCGGTCGTTTTGATTTGGTATTAGCCGGGGGCAATACCCCGCGCGCCATCTATCGATTGTTGCGTGATATGCAGACCGATTGGTCTAAATGGCATGTCTATCATGGCGATGAGCGTTGCTTAAGTCCAAATCATGAAGACCGAAATAGCTTGATGGTGCAACAGGTATTGCTTGATCACGTGCCCATCCCACCACAGCAAGTGCATCACATTCCAGCCGAACTGGGTCCGCTTGCAGGGGCAAGCGCCTACGCGAAAACCCTGCGAAATGTAGCTAGCTTTGATCTGGTCTTGCTAGGTTTGGGTGAAGATGGCCATACCGCCTCGCTGTTTCCCGGTCATGCCGTGGACAATAGCGCCGATGCCGTGCCGGTATTTGCGTCGCCTAAGCCACCGTCAGAGCGTATCAGTCTCAGCCAAAATAGATTAAGCAATGCCGAGCAAGTGATCTTTATCGTTAGCGGCGCTGGCAAGCAGCAAGCCGTTAATGACTGGCGTGGGGGCGTGGCCATTCCGGCTACTTTGATACGCCCAGCCAAAGGGGTTGAGGTGTATGCTTACGAGGTGAGTTTGGCTTGATTTTTTTCTATCAAAACGCCTATTAGTCGCAGCTGTTCTTTCTGTATGGCCATTAATTCTGACCATTGGCCTTCACGCAGCAAATCCACTTTTTCGTGCAACAGCATGATTTCCAATTCGGCTTTAAGGTTGACCTCGTAATCGTGTTCAGCATTGAGTCGGTCTTTTTCTGCCTGCCGGTTTTGTGACATCAAAATAACCGGAGCCTGTATGGACGCGAGCATGGACAAGAATAAATTCAATAATATATACGGGTAAGGGTCAAAGCTTTTATTGTAGTTGGCCAATATCACGGAATTAAGCACGACCCAGCAAACCAGTGTGACCGCAAATAAGCCGATGAAAGCCCATGAGCCGCCAAATTTAGCGACCGCATCGGCGGCGCGTTGGCCGACGCTGATGCGGCTATCCATGGCTTGCGATGGCGCGGTTGATATGTGTTTGCGCTCGGTGATATGCCGCGCCACTTTTTTGGTGCGGGCATCCATGTTCTCGTAGCTTGCGCCCAATAGTTTTTCTGCAATTGGGTGTTTGTTAGTTGTCATGGCGAGCGCCTTTACATTAACTGTTTTGGATGACTATATTTGGAAATTTAGCGCTGTGATCCAAACTGCTGTTGGCTATTTTAATAGCGGCAGTACGGGCTATTTTTTTATAAATGGCCGCGATTTTCCCGTTTGGGTCCGCTGCCACAGAGGGCTGGCCGCCATCGGATTGCAAGCGTATGTTAATGTCTAAGGGCAGGCTGCCCAATAAATCCACTTGGTAGTCTTGGCACATGGTGGCCCCGCCGCCGGCACCAAAAATGTGTTCTTCAAAGCCGCATTGCGAGCAAATATGGGTGCTCATGTTTTCAACGATGCCCAAAATAGGAATGCTGACTTTCTCAAACATTTTTAACCCTTTGCGTGCATCGAGTAGGGCGATGTCTTGTGGGGTGGTGACGATGATGGCGCCGGTCACCGGAATTTTTTGTGCCAGCGTTAACTGTATGTCGCCTGTGCCCGGAGGCAAGTCTATGATTAGGTAATCCAAATCGCGCCATTTGGTGTCACGTAGCAATTGCTCCAGTGCGCCAGTGACCATGGGGCCACGCCATACCATGGGCGTGTCGTTGTCGATAAGAAAGCCTATGGACATGGCTTGTATGCCATGCGCTTGCATGGGGTCCATGGTTTTACCATCGCTGCTTTCTGGGCGACCGCTGATGCCCAGCATATGCGGTTGGCTAGGACCGTAAATATCGGCATCCAACAAGCCCACCGTGGCGCCTTCGGCGGCCAAGGCTAGGGCTAAGTTGACTGAGGTGGTGGATTTGCCTACACCGCCTTTACCAGAGGCAACAGCGATGATGTTTTTTACATTGGGTAATAGCGTCACACCTTGTTGGGCTTTGTGCGCGACGATGCGACTGCCAATATTGACCGTGACTTTGCTTACCCCGGGTAGGGCCGCCAGCGTTTTGCTGACCAAGCTTTGCACTTGGCCCATGACCGATTTTGCCGGGTAGCCCAGCACGATGTCTACGCTGACCTCGCTGCCATTTATTTGGATATTTTTGGCTGATTTGCTGCTGATAAAATCCTTGCCGGTATTTGGGTCTATGCAGACTTTTAAGGTGCTTTGGATTAGAAGTTCGGTGACGGCCATGCGCGCAATTCCTGTTAGTGTTTAGTTGAAAATAAACTTGAGTAAAATGATAAGGTATTTTAACCGATAGTTCTGCGGGCTAGGGTGATTTTTGCGCAGCTTGCTAAGCTGGCAATAAACAGGCTGCCGTATAAAATGCGCAATCAACGCTGGGTTAAGCTGGCCGCATTTGCTAGAATACCGTTTTCGCTAAATAGATCCATTTATCTCATGGCCACCGCACACACAGCACGCAAAATTCTTGTTACCTCAGCCCTCCCTTATGCCAATGGCAGTATACATCTAGGCCATTTGGTTGAATACATACAAACCGATATTTGGGTGCGCTTTCAAAAAATGCAAGGGCATACCGTGCATTACGTGTGTGCTGACGATACGCATGGCACGCCTATTATGTTGCGCGCGGAAAAAGAGGGCATTACGCCCGAAGCGCTAATAGCCGATGTGCATAAGCAACACAGTGCCGATTTCAATGAATTTTTAGTGGGCTTTGATCACTACTACTCGACCAACGCCCCGGAAAATAAGGCCTTATCACAAAGCATTTACCTGGCGCTCAAAGGCGCAGGAAAAATAGCCAGCAAAGTCATAGAGCAGTTTTATGACCCGCTTAAAAACATGTTTTTACCGGATCGCTTCATTAAGGGCGAGTGCCCTAAATGCCATGCCAAAGATCAGTACGGTGATTCATGCGAAGTGTGCGGCGCGACTTACAACCCCACCGAGTTGATTAATGCCTATTCTGCTGTGTCCGGCGCTGCACCGGTGCGCAAGGAAACCGAGCATTACTTTTTTAAATTATCGGAATGCGCTGATTTTTTAAAGGAATGGACCCGCTCAGGCACCTTGCAGGGTGAAGCCGCCAATAAAATGTCGGAATGGTTTGAAAACGGCTTAAACGATTGGGATATATCACGCGATGCGCCGTATTTTGGTTTTGAAATCCCGGATGCGCCTGGCAAGTATTTTTACGTGTGGTTGGATGCACCTATAGGTTACATGGCCAGCTTTAAAAAGCTCTGCGCCGACACCGGTTTGGATTTTGACGAGTACTGGGCAAGAGATGCCAAAACTGAGTTGTACCATTTTATTGGTAAAGACATCCTGTATTTTCATGCCTTATTTTGGCCGGCCACATTGGAATACAGTGGTTACCGTAAACCAACGAAAATTTTTGCCCATGGCTTCTTGACCGTGAACGGTGAAAAAATGAGTAAGTCGCGCGGCACGTTTATAACGGCACGCAGCTACCTGGAACACATTAAGAATCCGGAATACTTGCGATACTATTACGCTGCCAAACTCAATAGCAGCATGGAAGACATTGATTTAAGTTTGGATGATTTCGTGGCCAGGGTAAACAGCGATTTAGTCGGCAAATACATCAATATAGCCAGCCGCACTGCCGGCTTTATTAATAAACAATTCGACGGTCAATTGCGTCCATCCAGCAATAACCCGGTGGTGGCTGAACTCAAATCCAGTGCGGCTATGATAGCCGAGGCTTTCGATAGCAGGGAATACGGTAAGGCCTTGCGTGAAATCATGCGCTTGGCAGACAGTGCCAACGGCTTCGTCGCAGAAAAAGCCCCTTGGGTGATGGCCAAGCAAGCGGATCAAACAGAAGTCTTGCAAGAAGTGTGTTCCGATGCCTTGGAATTATTCCGATTGCTTACCCTGTACTTAAAACCGGTCTTGCCAAAATTGGCTGGCGAGGTAGAGCAATTTCTCAATGTAGAGCCATTAAGCTGGGCCAGTGTTGGGGCAGAATTAACAGCCGGGCATCGCATACAAAGCTACCAACATTTAATTACCCGTATCGACCCTAAATGGATACTAGACATGACGGTAGCCAATAAAGAAAACCTCACTGCCAGCCCAACGGTTGCGCCAGTAAAAGCGAGCGCTTCGCCTGCTGCGAGCAGTGGCATGGAAATCAGCGTAGACGACTTTAGCAAGGTGGATTTGCGTATCGCTAAAATTGTCCATGCGGAACACGTGGAAGGCGCAGAAAAATTACTCAGATTGAGTTTAGACATAGGCGAAGCTAAGCCTAGACAGGTGTTTGCTGGCATTAAGTCGGCTTACGAGCCAGACCAATTAATAGGCCGATTGACTTTGATGGTGGCCAATCTGGCGCCACGTAAAATGAAGTTTGGCCTTAGCGAAGGCATGGTGTTGGCGGCCAGTGACGAGAGCGGCGGCCCGTTCATTCTTAGCCCTGATGCCGGCGCGCAATTGGGTATGCGGGTAAAGTAAAACCCAATCGCCAATTAAGCTTAAGGTTTCTTGGTCGCCGCTTGTTGTGACGAGGGCTTGATTGAGCTGGGTTTTGTATTGAAGACCTGTTGTTTAGCAGGATTTGATTTGCCTGGGGTGACTTCACCGGCCTTGACCTTCACGGGGCTTACTTTAGCCGGTGCTTGCTTGGCGGGCGTGGCAATGGTTGCGGTGCTCGTTGGCTTAGGGCTGACGATCGCTTTGGCTGGCACGACGATGGCCTTGTTAGCCCGTGTTGGCTGGATCGGCGTTTTAAGCACCGTTGCTGCAGGCGCAGCCTGCTTCAGTGTTTTCATGCTATCCACATGACTTTTTGGATTAGCGCTAAGGGCTGTAGGTTTGCTCGTCGCGCTGGCATCAAGCACGATATCGTTTCGTGCATTTTTTAGGGTAACCGGGCCTATGCCATCGACTCTGGTTAGCTCGTCTAGGCTTTTAAAGCCACCATTCTTTTTGCGGTATTCCAATATGGCTTTGGCTTTAACCGGGCCTATGCCAGGCAGGCTTTCCAATTCAGTTTGGTTGGCCGTGTTGATGTTGACGGCGGCTTGTGCGGAGTAGCATAAGCCTAGCCAGCATAAAACGAGTATCAAGAAGGTTTTCATTTAAGCACTCCCCACTGATTGGACTGCTGCGTAGTCGTGCTGACAGCTAGACGACTGACTCCCATCATACGCTCATACGCCAAGAGGAGCAGCCATTTTTCTTATTATTTCAATTGCTTAGCCCGATTTTAGGCGCATTCGGCGTGGATGGCGATCAGCGCTTTGAGCGGGTCGGCAGCTTGCGTGATTGGTCGGCCTATGACTAAATAGCTAGCGCCATTTTGTAAGGCTAGTGCTGGGGTAACGATACGAGATTGATCGTCTTGACTCGCGCCGGTTGGGCGTATGCCTGGGGTTACCAAGCAAAATGCCTGGCCTAATTCTGCGCGCAACATAGCGGCTTCCTGAGCAGAGCAAACCACGCCACTCAGTCCTGCTTGCTGGGTGAGCTTGGCTAGGCTCATGACGTGGCTAGGCAAATCCGCTGCTACGCCAATTTGCTTTAGGTTGGCTTGGTTCATGCTGGTTAATACCGTGACAGCAATGAGAATGGGCGGTTTGACTTGTTCGTTGACGGCCGCTTGTGCGGCTTGCATCATTTCTAGGCCGCCGCTGGCATGCACGTTTAGCATCCAAACGCCTAGCTTGCTGGCTGCACCACAGGCTTTGGCGACGGTGTTGGGGATGTCATGAAATTTTAGGTCTAAAAACACGCCGAAGTTGAGCTTGGCCAATTGTTCAACAAACTGCGGCCCGGCTGCCGTAAACAACTCCTTACCGACTTTAAGGCGACATAAACTCGGATCTAACTGACGCACCAACGTGAGTGCGCTGGCGGCATCGGCGTAATCAAGGGCCACGATGATTTTAGGGTCATGGCTAGGTTGGGTGCTGTGTGTGCTGGTCATGGTGATTTAGCTTTAAACGTTGGTCGGTTCAGCAGGCAAGGATTCCCATGCATTGCAAGCTGGGCATTGCCAATGGTGGTACTTGGCTTTGAAACCGCATTGCTCGCAATGGTAGGTGGTTCGGTTGCCAATCGCATGACGCACCGCTTGTTGCATGAGTTGCGTGTCCTGGGATTTTTGCGTCTTGCTGTCCTCTAATATGGCCCGTGCTTGCAATAGCCGATCTAGGGTGCTTAAGCTGGGTTTTTTTATTAACTCATTGCGGGCAAGTTTAGCCGCATGATCTGCCCCTTGCTCTGCCAAAGTGGCGTCAAACAAAACTTTCAACATGGAAGGCAGCTGGTAGGTCTGTAAATAAGCTTGTAGCAAACTTAAGCCTTCTTTTGTTTGGCCAAGGGACTGGTAACTATGCAGTAATTTAGGTGCGATTAAGCCCAGGTATTCTGGCTTTTGATACTCAATGCGTTTCCAGGTGGCAATAGCGGCTTTATGGGCTTGATCTTCAACTAACATGTCCCCCAATAAGACGTTGGCCCGCACGCAATTTTTGTTGGCCTGCAGGGCGTCTCCAAGTGAGGCTTGGGCTGAAATTAAGTCATTGGCTAATTGGAATTGCACGGCCAGCTCGCAGTGGTAGTGGGCCACTTCAATGCGAAATGGCACGCCAGATAAACGTTCTAATTCTGTGGCGGCTTTAATCGCTCTTAGCCATTCGCGTTCGCGTACGTAGATTTCTAGCAAGGCACGAAGCGCAGGCTGCCGGTAGCGGTTATCGTCTAGGGATTCAAACAATTCTTCTGCACGATCGAGCAAGCCGGCTTTTAAATAATCTTGCGCCAGCTCGGCAGTGACAGCTAATTTTTGTTGCGGCTCTAAGGCTTTTTTTTCCAGCAAATGCAGATGCAGGTGGATGGCCCTATCCACTTCGCCACGCTTTCTGAATAAGCTGCCTAGGGCGAAATGCAGTTCCAAGGATTCGGTGTTGGCTTGCACCGCCTCGCTGAAAGCCTCTATGGCTTTGTCTTGTTGGTTGGTAATAAGGAAATTTAAGCCTTTGAAATAGGCGGCCGGCAGGGCGGTTGACTCGGCCAGCAATTGCTTCAAATCCACCCTGGCAGCTAACCAACCCAGGCTAAAGAAAAGCGGTAAGACCAGCAACCACCAGAATTCAAATTCCATGGTTGATCCTTCTGCAATAGGCTAGATGGGATGAGGCATTCATAAGCTGGTCATTTTAACTTAAATTTAAAATCCAGTAAGCGCTTAATGGCACGCGCATAAAAAAACGGCAGCCATCGGCTGCCGTTTTATATTGCTTAGCTAGGGCTAGCAAGCCGCATCTAACTTAAGTTAAATCGACGCGTTCACGCAATTCCTTGCCAGCTTTAAAGTGCGGTACGTGCTTTTCTGGCACTTGCACTTTGCTACCGGTTTTTGGATTACGTCCCAAACGTGGTGGGCGGTAGTTCAAACTAAAACTACCAAAGCCACGTATTTCGATGCGTTCCCCTGCCGCTAGGTTGTCAGTCATTGCATCTAAGATGGCTTTGACTGACAGCTCGGCGTCTTTTACAACCAATTGCGGAAAACGCTCCGCAAGCAGCGTAATTAGTTCAGATTTGGTCATGCTTATTGCCTTTATCTTGTCACTAATTACACTTATTTTTTGCTATCTAATTTAGCTTTTAATAAAGCACCAAGGTTAGTTGTACCTGCAGTTGCACCGTCATCTGCCACTTTAGCTGCCGTGTCTTTAGTTTTGGCAGATTTAGCTTTAGGTTTGGCTTCGGATTTATCGTCTGTGCTGCTGGTTGCGCCAGATGGATCGGCAACCAATTGTTTAACACCTAATGAAATGCGCTCTTTCTCAACGTCTATGGCCAAAATGACAGCTTGCAATTCGTCACCTTTTTTGAAGTTGCGGATGGCTTCTTCGCCAGTCTGTGTCCATGACAAATCAGACAAGTGCACTAAACCGTCTATGCCGCCTGGCAAGCCAATGAACACGCCAAAGTCGGTAATGGATTTGATTTGACCTGATACTTTGTCGCCCTTAGCGTGAGTGGCAGAGAAATCATCCCATGGGTTGGCTTGGCATTGTTTCATACCCAATGATAGACGACGACGTGCTTCGTCGATCTCAAGGATCATGACTTCTACTTCATCGCCTAGTTGAGCCAATTTGCCTGGGTGGATGTTTTTGTTAGTCCCCTCGTCAAAGATCAACACCTCGCAATTTCGAGCCAACCATTTTGCCAAGACCACCTTCTGTTGATTGCCGCCGGAGAGGTGGTTGGAAATTTGTTCCCGATGAGCTACTTTGATCTTCAACAC
>SXLB01000043.1 GCA_005777825.1 Methylotenera sp.
GCACGGGCGTCGGTGACAATTTTGATCTTGATGGCTTGCGCTATGGGCGCGTGATCATCATGACCGATGCGGACGTTGACGGCGCCCACATTCGAACTTTGCTGCTTACCTTCTTCTACCGCCAAATGACAGAATTAGTCGAGCGTGGTCACATTTACATTGCGCAACCACCCTTGTATAAAGTTAAGCAAGGTAAAGACGAGCGCTATTTAAAAGACCAACAAGAATTGGATCAGTATTTATTGCAATCGGCGCTTAAAGGTGCGGAGCTGCTTACAAAAACCAATGGCGATACCCTCAGTGATGCCCCATTAACTGAAATTGCTAAGCAAATGGTTTTAACCGAAGCCGTGATACGCCGCATTGCATCGCATTACGATGAAAGCGTTTTGCGAGCCATGCAAGATTTAGGCGAATTAAGCTTAGCCAATAAAGACAGCACTGAAAAAGCCGCAGAAAAATTGCGTCCAATATTAGGTGCCATAGGCAGCGAAGTGATCGTTGGTTTTGATGCCGAGGCTAACGAATACCGCTTGGAAGTAAACAAATACGTGCACGGTAATTTGCAATGTTGCGTGATTAATGCTGAATTTTTAGGCTCTGGTGATTACCGACAAATTAGTAAGATGTCCACCATGCTGCAAGGCTTATTAGGTGAAGGTGCATTAATTAAACGTGGTGAAAAAGAGCTGCCGGTCACTACATTTAAGCAAGCCTTAGATTGGTTATTAGAAGAAGCCAAACACAATCTTAATATTCAACGCTATAAAGGTTTGGGTGAAATGAACCCAGAGCAACTATGGGAAACCACCATGGACCCAACCGTGCGTCGTTTATTAAAAGTGCAAATTGACGACGCCATTGCGGCGGATGAAATATTCACGACATTAATGGGCGACAACGTTGAACCAAGGCGTGCATTTATAGAAAGTAATGCTTTGGTTGCAAGTAATTTAGACGTTTAATCATTACTTAAGCGCACCCCATTAAAAAAGCCCGTTAAGGGCTTTTTTAATGCCCGCAAAAATCGCGAATTTTCGACGTAATCAAGCCTTGCAGGCATTCAAAAAATAATTACAGGCTGGCACCTAGGCCGGATTGTTTTTGCCCTTCTATGCAACGTTATTCGATTCGAAATATAAGCTGACTGGCTGTGCTAAACTTATCAACAAGATTTATCTGATAAATAATATTAATAAGTGCTGAGGATGGGCTAATGACTTTAAATGAGTTGCGTTTTGTGGTGGCGTTAGCTAAAGAACGAAATTTTAGAAAAGCCTCCGAAAAATGTTTTGTGAGTCAACCGGCGCTAAGTTTGGCGATTAAAAAATTGGAGGACGATTTGGGTGTGCTTATTTTTGAGCGCAGCCATACCGATATTAGCCCTACCGCGGTTGGGCAGAAAATTATAGAACAAGCCACGCGTGCCTTAGAAGAAGTGGCGCACATTAGGGAAATTGCCAAGCAAGGCAATAACCAATTGGCAGGGCCGTTTCGTTTGGGTCTGATCTATTCAGTTGGGCCTTATTTGCTACCTGAAATCATTCCAATTTTGCGTCGCATCTGCCCCGACATGCCCCTGGATATTGAAGAAAACCTAACGGTACAATTGGAAGCGCAGCTCAAAAGTGGGGCCATCGATGCGGCCATCGTGGCTCTGCCTTTTGATGTACCTGGTATTAAAACCCAAGCGCTTTATGACGAAGAATACGTGGTGATGGTACCTATTAGCCACCCATGGGCTAATAGAGTCAGCGTAGGGCCGGATGATTTGGTTGATGAGAATGTGTTGTTACTTAATAGTGGCCATTGCTACAGCCATCAAGTTTTGGCTGCCTGCCCAGATTTATCCAAAAAAGGACAGGTATTACAAGGCAACTCATTGGAAACCATACGTAATATGGTGGCATCCAATTTGGGCATCACCGTGCTGCCTTGCAGCGCAGCCACAGAACGTTATGTGAATCCATTGGTAAAGGTGCTTCCATTTTCTGCGCCAGTACCGGTAAGAAGAATTGCCTTAGCATGGCGTAAAAGTTATGCCAGAGAAATGGCGGTAAACGCCATAGCCGAATCAATCAAGGAAATTAAATCGCCTTGTTTGCATTTGATTAACTAATTCAAACTGGCGAGCAAGTCCAATAAAAAAGGACGCCGAGGCGTCCTTTTTTCGTTGCACTTAAGGGTTCAACTATTATTTGTTCATTACGTACATTGTTACTTCGAAACCAAAACGCATTTCAGTAGCTGCTGGTGTTGTCCACATGGTAAATCTCCTGTTGGTTGATTAATTAAGTCGTACACAATCAATGAATCTAATAGTACAGGTCGATTAAATAAATACCCTATGTAATCCGACTAAATAAGGCTAATGATTTTCATTAGACAAGATATGGCTTAGCCTAATAAATTAAGCGTACTCGGTATCCAGCCATGCTTTGATCTGGATTGGCTAAAGGCAGCATCAAACTAAGGGATTGCCCAGCAGCCAATCCTAATTTTGCATCGGTTCCATGTTCTAGGTAGTCATGCGGGCTAAATCCACGTGTGTATTTAGTCCTGCCTTCGATATCGGTCAGGGCCAATTCTATCGTTGGGTAGGCTTGACTAAACGCAGCTTGATTGATGATGGTGCCAGATAAGTGCATTAAGCCAACGCGTAGCTCGTCCTCTAGCAAATCCGTGTCATCTAAAACCAATAAATTAATTTGTTTGGCCAAGGCAATGTCGTAGCCAATTTTTTTACAGGCCAGCTTTAAGTAAGCTTGGCTGCTGGGATAGCGCCAGCTTATTTCTGCACGTAAAAAATAAACCGTTTGTAGCAGCGCACTAAGCAATAAAACCAGCAACAAAAAAATAGCCCAGCCATTCTTCCATGCGGATTCTCTTGTAGTCTTACTTAAATTGGCGCCGCTGTGCTTGGTCTTCTCTGCGTTAGCCTGAGCATGGCCTTGTGCGTTAAATAGGGTAAAACAATGACCGCAACAGACCAGGCCTTGATGCAATTTTATCTGATCCTCGGCCACCTTAAAACGGCTTTGGCATGACGGGCAATCTATGCCTATGATCATTTTTTGCTGCCCGTTAACAAGACCCAGGCATCCATGTAAACCGGCGCCCGCATATCAAACCAAGCTGCATAAATAGCCGATACGGCCTCGGCTTGTTCCTTCAATATGCCAGATAAGGCAATTTTACCGCCAGACTTGCAAGATTTAGCCAATGCCGGTGCCAAGACGCTCAATGCGCTAGACAGGATGTTGGCCACCACGATGTCGTATTCTTCAGTTTGGTAGTCGTTAGCATGATAAAAACTCGCCTGCACGGCATTTTGCTCGGCGTTATACAAGCTGGCCTGTATGGCTTGCGCGTCGATGTCGGTGCCCACTACCTTAGACGCACCTAATTTTTTGGCAGCGATGGCGAGAATGCCCGAACCGCAACCGTAATCCAATACGCTTTGGTCTTTTTTTACGGTTTGGCTAAGCCAAGCTAGACACAAATGCGTAGTAGGGTGGCTGCCGGTGCCAAAAGCCAGGCCGGGATCCAGCACGATATTAATCGCGTTGGCGTTAGGCGCGCTATGCCAAGTAGGCACTATCCATAACTCATCGGTAATTTTAATTGGATCGAACTGCGATTGGGTGGCGCGCACCCAGTCTTGCTCTTGTATGACTTCGGTGGTGTAGTGCAAGGGTGGCAGCTTGGTTAGACGTGCTAAATCGGCCATGACTTTCTGCACGTCCACCCCTTCGTCAAACAAGGCACTGACTAAATTTTGTTGCCAGATACCGGGAGGGGGGTCGCCAGGTTCACCAAAAATAGGCTGTTCGTCTAGTGTGTCGGCATTGGCGTCTTCAATGATGGCCGACAGCGCACCTTGTTCCATTAAAGTATCGCTAATTAAATCAGCCGTGTTGTCTTGTGCAGCAATTTTTAACGATAGCCAAGCCATGCTATACCAACCTATTGAACATGCTTATTGCTAAACATTATTTATTGTAAATGCCTAATTTTTGCTCTAAGTAATGAATACTGGTGCCGCCGGTATGAAAAGCCGCATCGGCCATCAAATCAACGTGTAAAGGAATGTTGGTGTTTATACCTGACACCATCATTTCTGATAAAGCGATGCGCATACGGGCAATCGCTTGGTTGCGCGTGTCACCGTAAGTAATGAGCTTGCCTATCATGGAATCGTAGTGGGCCGGTACCGTGTAGCCCGCGTATGCATGAGTGTCCATGCGAACGCCCGGTCCGCCAGGCATGTGGAAGGCGCTGATTTTACCGGGCGACGGCACAAAGCTGTATGGGTCTTCTGCATTGATCCTGCATTCGATGGCGTGGCCTTTCAATAGCACGTCTTTTTGGCGGAATTTGAGTTTCTCGCCGGCCGCCACAAAAATTTGTTGCTGGACTAAATCAATGCCGGTGATCATTTCCGTGACCGTGTGTTCTACTTGCAAGCGGGTGTTCATTTCGATGAAATAAAACTCATTATTTTCATACAAAAATTCGAAAGTACCGGCGCCGCGGTAATTGATTTTGCGACAGGCTTCGGCACAACGCTCACCAATTTTGTCGCGCAGTCTGGTGTTTAATAATGGCGCTGGGGCCTCTTCAATAATTTTTTGGTGACGGCGTTGCATGGAGCAATCGCGTTCTCCTAAAAACACCGCATTGCCATGCTGATCAGCCAATACTTGAATTTCAATGTGGCGTGGTTTTTCTAGGTATTTTTCCATGTAAACCACGGGGTTGCCAAACGCGGCTTGGGCTTCGGCTTTGGTCATGTTAACCGAGGCGATCAGCGCCGCCTCCGTGTGCACCACGCGCATGCCGCGACCACCACCACCGCCTGCCGCTTTAATGATTACCGGGTAGCCAACTTGTTTGGCGGTTTTAATGATTTCAATTGGGTCGTCTGAAAGTGCTCCATCTGAGCCTGGTACGCAAGGCACGCCGGCTTTTTTCATGGCATTTTTGGCCGACACTTTGTCGCCCATTAAACGGATGGTTTCTGCTCTAGGGCCAATAAAGACAAAGCCACTTTGTTCCACGCGTTCTGCAAAATCGGCATTTTCCGATAAAAAGCCATAGCCAGGATGGATGGCTTGCGCATCGGTTACTTCAGCCGCACTGATAACGGCGGGAATGTTTAAATAACTTTGACCTGAAGGCGCTGGGCCTATGCATACGGATTCGTCGGCTAATTTTACGTATTTAGCTTCACGGTCTGCTTCAGAATGCACTGCGACCGTTTTGATGCCCAACTCGCGGCAGGCGCGCTGAACGCGTAAGGCAATTTCGCCTCGGTTAGCGATTAAGATTTTGTCAAACATAGCCATGTGATTAAAACCCCGTGATTAAGCAATAATGAAAAGAGGTTCGCCGTATTCCACTGCTAAGCCATTATCAAGTAAGATTTTTTTCACCACACCGGCTTTGTCCGATTCAATCTCATTTAATAATTTCATCGCTTCGATGATGCACAAGGTGTCGCCCACCGCTACCGTGTCACCGACTTCCACAAATGGTTTGGAATCCGGTGAGGCCGAACGGTAGAAAGTACCGACCATAGGCGAATTAACCGCATGGCCTTCTTCAACCACCGGTGCATCTGCGGCGGCCGCAGAGGCTGCTGCTGGCGCGGCCGGGGCGCTGGCGGTGTAATGTTGGGGTGGTGGTGCGTAGTTGCTGTATTGTTGAGGGGCGGCATTGGCCGTGAAGTTACGGCTAATGCGCACTTTTTCACCGTCTTCGGTTAGCTCAAGTTCGGCTATGCCAGATTCTTCAACAAGATCGATTAATTTTTTAAGTTTGCGTAAGTCCATAATAACCTCTAGAAATCCAGGAATAATTCAATTAAATAAGAATAGTTTTTTAAGCTTGATCGTTATGCTTGATTGCGTAATCAAGCGCTAAGGCATAGCCTTGTGCGCCTAAGCCGCTAATCACACCAACAGCGATGTCGGTAAAATACGAATGATGGCGGAAGGCTTCACGGGCATACACATTGGATAAGTGCACTTCTATAAACGGCACTTTTACTGCAGAAAGGGCATCGCGCAAGGCCACCGATGTGTGGGTAAAGGCGGCGGGATTGATAATGACAAAATCCACTTTGCTGGTCGCCAGCGATTGAATTTTAGTTACTAATTCGGCTTCGGCATTGCTTTGAAACGTCTCTAGCGCTACCCCAGCTTGCGCCGCCATGTCCATTAAGGTTTGATTGATGCTGGCTAGGGTCGCTTTGCCATAATGTTCAGGCTCACGCAAACCCAACATATTGAGGTTGGGGCCATGAATGACTAGAATGGATTTAGCTGGCATACGCGCGGGTCTTTTTTAACAGCAATAAGCAAAAATTTGGGCAACTTCATAATTGCAAGTTTGCCGAAGTTAGCCGGTTTTGTCCAGCAAATTTACAGCAATTAAGCGAAATTACACTGCATCCATGATTTAAGTACTTGATATCGTTAGCTTAAAAATGCCGCTATTATTTTGCTTAGATTAGTCCTAAATTAAGGGCTCTAAAGCTTCACTTATTAGCGCTTTTGAGATGCGGCCAAAGAAGTTTTTTTGCACCACGCCATCTTTGTCTATGATGACGGTATAAGGTAGCACGCCTTGGCTGTTACCAAGCTCGTTGGCCAATTGCATGCCTTCGTCTTCCGCCACCAATAAGGGGTAGCTAACCGGAGTAGCCAGCGCAAACTCTTTAACCAATGCTAATTCGTCTACCGCCAAGCCCACTACCACCACGTTTTTAGCTTGGTATTGCGTGTGCAATTCAGCGAGTTCCGGCATTTCTTCTCGACAGGGAGGGCACCAGGTTGCCCAAAAATTAAGCACAACAATTTTGCCTTGGTACTGCTTTAAATCTTGGCGTATGCCGTCCTCGTTGACTAATTGGCTGTTAAAAAAAGCCGCGGTCGAGACGCTGGGCGGATTGGATTGCTTCAGTGGCGAGTTGGGGTTTAGAGCAAAGTAATAAATAGCAAAGCCTAAGCCAAACATAATCACAAAGTAAACTGCATTGGCGCGTAATTTAGTTAGCATGACGTCGTTCCTTGATCGTTCGCATGGGTTAGCATCACACTTGCTGCAAGAAACATCAGCGCGGCCAATGCGGCGATGCTGAAATTAGATAGGCGGTGCAACAATAGTTTTTTCACGTAGCGGTGTTTCCATGGAAAATAGTTTTAACAAATGGCATGCTGGGTACTTGTCATTATAGAATACCGGCACCACAAATGACCAAGTGCCTGTTATTAAGTGCAGCTGAATTTTATTTCAGCCTGGCTTTTGATAGGCTAGGGTTATCATACGTTCCATTGTTTAAGGTAGTTAAGCGCATGCGCATTATTTTTTTCTTGGCCATACTGGCTTTTCCAGTGGCTGAAATTTGGATTTTAATGGATTTGGCCGAGCAATACGGTGGCTGGCTCATCCTCTATTTACTGGTCATTACCCTGCTAGGCCTGCGGCTTATTCGTGATGAAAAACAGTCGTTTTCTGGACGCATGATGCAACACTTAAGCGCGGGCGGCAATCCGATCAAAGCCTTGTTCGGCAGTGCACGCAATATTATGGCCGGTGTGTTGCTGATTATCCCTGGCATCATGACCGACATCCTGGCGGCCATTCTGTTATTGATACCGGTTAATGCTACGGCGCAATCTCGGCCTAATCAGCAGGTTAGCGCTGCCAATGACGACGTCATCGAAGGCGAATTTCATAGAGAAGATTAAGGCATGACTTTCCAAATTAGCATACCCGCTAGCGGCCACCAATTTAGCGCCAAAGCCTCAAACAACTTACTCGACTCGGCCATCGCCGCCGGCGTTAACCTGCCTTACGGTTGCCGGAATGGCACTTGCGGCAGTTGCAAAGGCGACATCCTCAGCGGCTCCGTGCATCATGAAGATTACGCCGCTGGCGCCCTGACGGAGGCCGAACTGGCTGCGGGCAAAGCTTTGTTTTGCTGCGCCTACCCCTTGTCAGATTTGACTTTGGCTTGCCGTCAAATACGTGCGGACATTATCCCGCCACGCATATTGCCGGCGCGGGTAGAGCGTAAGGAACAGCTGGCGCCGGATGTCATGGCTTTGTTTTTAAAATTACCCAGCGGCGAACAATTAAAATTCATGGCTGGCCAATACCTGGAAATCATATTAAAAGACGGCAAGCGCCGCGCCTTTTCATTGGCCAATGCACCGCATGCCAACGCGCTATTGGAACTGCATTTGCGCTTAATCCCCGGCGGTCAGTTTACCGAATACGTTTTTAATGACATGCCAGAAAAAGCTATATTGCGCATAGAAGCCCCATTCGGTAGTTTCTTTTTGCGAGAAGACTCCAGCAAGCCCATCATCATGGTGGCAGGCGGCACCGGCTTTGCCCCGATTAAGGGCATCATAGAGCACATGCTGCATAACAACATCAAGCGCCCGATTAGCTTGTATTGGGGCGCCCATGCGCAGCAAGATTTGTATATGACGGCGTTGGCCCAAGCCTGGGTGGCAGCGCACGATCACATTCATTACATTCCAGTTTTATCCAATCCACTGGCAACGGATAATTGGCAGGGCCGAACTGGCTTTGTTCACCAAGCGGTGTTGGATGATTTTGGCCAAAGCGGTCTAGCCGACTACGAAGTCTATTGTTGCGGTGCGCCAGCCATGGTGGAAGTGGCGCATGCCGACTTTGTTGCGGCCGGTTTAAGCGACGGTGCCTTTTTCTCCGATGCGTTTAATTACGCGAAACCAACCCCTACGCCGGCTAGCTAATCTAGGCTTATCTGGCCTTAGGACAAGGCGCTTAGGCTTGTTAAGTTTGCCTTAAGAAAGCCCAACTATTATTTGCTTACACCCTTTATTAAAGGAGCAAATAATGGAAAAAATAACTTACCAAAGACAGAAAGTTTACGATCCGGCGCTACGCTTGATTCACCTATGGAATGGCTTGGCCATTCTATTTCTCATAACCACCATTTGGCTGTCCGACCTGTTTGATAAAGGCAGCAGTGAAACCGCTTTATGGCAACTGCACATCTACCTTGGCTACGCCTTGGTGCTGGGCATCGTCGCCAGACTCGCCTGGGGGTTAGTCGGTCCGCGTCACGCTAGATTTTCCGATATGTGGCACCCGACCGCCTGGTGGCAAGCCGTTCGGCATGTTGATTTCAGGGCTAAGCCGCGCTTTGGCCACCATACTTTAGCCAGTGCCGCTTATTTAATCGTTTACCTATTATTAGTCGTCATGGCCGTTACCGGTTTAGGTCTGGCTGCCGTAGAACAAAGTGCCGGTCCGTTTAATGTTTGGTTCGGCGACATGGCTTGGCTGGAAGACAGTTTTGAAGAGCCGCATGAAATTATTTATTACCTATTAATGGGCTTTGTCTTGCTGCACATAGCGGCACTGATATGGCATGAATACAAGGATAAAACACCACTCGCGCAATCCATGGTGACCGGCTACCAATACGAAGTGGACGACAACAGCCAAACCCGTGCAGGAGACCATCATGCGTAATGCTTACTTATTCTTGGCTTTGTTTTTCAGTCAGCAAGCCATGGCGGAATCGGTCAACACCTTATTAAAAAAGTACGAGCTGCTGGCCAAGCAGGAAAACGCGGCTTTTGTCGGCTTTGCTGCCGATAAAGGCGAGCGTTTCTTTCATGCCGAGCGTTTGCACAGCGACGGCAAAAATGTCAGTTGCGCCACATGCCATACCGCCGACCCGCGCAAGCCAGGAAAAACCCGCGCCAACAAGGTGATTGAGGCTATGGCGATTAGCGTCAATCCTCAGCGCTTCAGCGACGAAGCCAAGGTGGAAAAATGGTTTGGACGCAATTGCAAAGACGTGTTGGAGCGCGCCTGCACGGCACAAGAGAAAGGCGATTTCATTGCCTATTTATTGAGTATTAAATAAGGATAAAACCATGAAAAAATGGCTACAATTTTTAGTGTTAATCACTAGCATCAGCGCCACCAGTGCTTTACTAGCCAGCGGTGGATTCAGTGACAATAGCCAGCAAGCCATGCCGGCGGTGGCCAATGCCAAATGGAAAACCGAATGCAGTGGTTGCCACATGCTCTATCACCCTGGCTTATTGCCGGAGCGATCCTGGCACAAAATGATGGCCGGTTTGGATAAACACTTTGGCGAAAATGCCAGTTTAGACGATGCTAGCCGCGATGAGATAGCACGATTCTTGGCATTAAACAGCGCGGACAAACAAGATAATCGTCGCTCCAATCGCATCAATCAATCCATTCCGGCTGCTGCCACGCCATTGCGCATTTCGGAGACGCGTTATTTCACCAGCAAGCACGATGAGATTGCCGCGAGCACCTTCAAACGCAAGAGTATAGGCAGTGCGGCCAACTGCGTGGCCTGCCATCAGGCAGCAGAAAAAGGCGATTTTTCTGAGTCGCAGATCAGGATTCCACGTTAATATAAGCAGATGAAACTCTTATTGGTGGAAGACGATGCGCTGCTAGGTGACGGCGTGCGGGCCGGTCTTAAACAAGCTGGCTTTGCCGTTGATTGGGTGCAAGATGGCTTGGCAGCCAAAGTGGCCTTGGACAGCGAAGAGTACGATTTGTTGGTGCTGGACTTGGGTTTGCCAAAATTAAGTGGCATGGACTTGCTTAAATCGGTGCGCGCCAAACGGACCAGTCTGCCGGTCTTAATCCTAACCGCCCGCGATACCGTGGCTGACCGCGTGGCCGGTTTGAATGCTGGCGCCGACGATTATTTGCTTAAGCCCTTTGATTTAGACGAATTGATCGCCCGATTAAATGCCTTGTTGCGGCGCAGTGCCGGCCAAGTTGAATTGACTTTGCAACACGGTGACATCGAATTAATGCCGGCCAGCCATCAGGTGCGCCTGGCCGGCCAAGAAGTCAGCTTGTCAGCACGCGAATTCTCTTTATTGCACACGCTTTTATTGCATAGCGGCCGCGTCCACAGCCGCGAGCAATTGGAACAAACCCTCTATGGCTGGGGCGAAGAAGTCGAGAGCAATGCCATAGAAGTGCACGTCCACCACTTGCGTAAGAAATTGGGCGCCGACTTAATACGCACCCTACGCGGGGTCGGCTACGTTATTGATAAGGCCGCTTAAAGCCCATGCATTCATTACGATTACGCTTGTTGGTATTGCTAAGCTTGGTGTTAGGCTTGGCCTGGTTGGCCGCGGCATGGTTTACCCACCTGGAGTCGCGTGAAGAAATAAACCGCCTGTTTGATGCCCAGCTGTCGCAATCCGCTCAAGTCTTATTGGCCACCACGCGCCATGATATACAAGAGCGTGTCGAGCACGGCGAGGAAGGGGTGGCCGTGCATGAATACGAACAAAAGCTGATGTTCCAAATTTGGGATAAAAACAAACTCTTACTGCGATCGGCGGCGGCCCCGGATTCGCCTATTAGCAGTGCAAAAGCCGGCTACAGTGAAACGCTATTGAGGGGTCAACCGTGGCGCGTTTTGACGCGTTGGGATGCGCGTGAAGCCTTCATGATACAAGTGGCCGAGCCCATGGCCGGCCGAGAAAGCCTGGCGCAACACATTACCTTTAAATTATTGCTGCCCACTTTTATCGTCCTGCCCGTTTTACTTTTGTTGCTATGGTTAGGCATAGGCGCCGGCTTAAAGCCTTTGCAAACGCTTAAAAAAGAAATCATGCAGCGCACCCCCAACCATTTGCATGCCGTGGCCATGGCCGGCGTGCCTGAGGAAGTGTCGCCATTGGTAGGCGCATTGAACGATTTATTCGGGCGTTTGGAGCAAGCCTTCAATAGCGAACGTCGCTTTACTGCCGACGCCGCCCACGAATTACGCACGCCCTTGGCTGCCCTAAAAATTCAGGCGCAAGTGGCCTTAAGGTCGACAGACCAAGCAGAGCGACAAGCGGCGCTAGACAATGTATTGCGTGGGGTGGAGAGAGCGTCCAGGCTGGTCGAACAGTTGCTTATTTTGGCGCGCGTGGATCCAGAAACGGCGGCCGCTCATTACCAAGCGCTTAATCTGCATGAGCTGGCCGCCAACGCCATCAAAGACGTAGCGCAGATGGCGCATGCCAAGCAGATTGAATTATCACTGGAAGGCGCGCCGACATGCTTGGTGCTTGGCGATGCGATGCAATTGGCCTTGTTGCTGCGTAATTTGCTGGATAACGCCATACGTTACAGCCCGGTCGCTGGCCGAGTCAGCGTCACCTTGCTGCAAGGTCCGGGCGTGGCATTGCAAGTGCGTGACAGCGGCCCTGGTATACCAGCCAATAAGCGAGAGCAGGTGCTGCAACGTTTTTACCGCATCAGCGGCAGCGGGGAGGAAGGCAGTGGTTTAGGTTTATCCATCGTTCAGCGCATCGCCACATTGCACGGTGCGCAATTGCGGCTAGCCGACAACGAGCAAGGTCAGGGCTTATTGGTTAGCGTCAATTGGCCTGCCGTTCAATCTTAAGGTTTGAATTAGGCCTTAATTTACCGCCGTGCAGTGCAGGGTGACGGCGCTGAAATAAGCGTGCCCGATAAGCTGTTTATCTAATTTTGCTTGGGCTTTTTTAAGGGCCGCACTGGTTTTAAACGCGTCGTGCGCCAAGTACAGCTCCGCTTCAATTTTGCCCGCGATGTAATGAAACACCACCCGCTTGCATGGTCCCAATTCTGCGGTAAGCGGCGCCAATTTTTCTAATAAGGCTTCGCGGCCTGGCATGCGTAGGGCATTGCTGTCGTGTTCTAAATCGTCTTCCGGATCAACGTGCACCAACACTTCTGACACCAATTGGTGGCTTTTTAGCACCCGTTCGCGGGCGTGCTCGGCGATGCTGTGCCCTTCGGAAACGCTGATGCGTGGGTCGACCAAGATGTGCGCATCAACCAAGGCACGGTGCGCCATGCGCCTGGTGCGCAGTTCATGCAAGCTGACCACGCCTTGGGTATCAATCAGCGTTTGCCTAATGCTGTCGACTTCTTCTAACGACAAGCCGGCATCGATTAATTCTTGAAACGCATCCCAGGCGAAGACGATGCCCATGCGAACGATCATAAAGCCAACCAAGATAGCCGCAATGGAGTCGGCATACATAAAACCCATGAGGTTCGCGCCTATGCCCACCGCCACCACCAGCGAGGAAGCGGCATCGGATCTCGCATGCCAAGCGTTGGCAATTAGCATGGGCGAGCGCAGCTTTTCGCCCACACCCAACATATAACGGAACAACAATTCTTTGCACAACAGCGCAATCAAGGCCACCCATAATGCTAATGGGGCCACTGCCGGAAGGTGTTCTATGTTTTGTAATTTGATGGCGGCCGTCACCATGATGGTGCCGCCGGTTGCCACCAGTATTGCACCTAAGACAAAAGAGGCCGCCGTTTCAACGCGCCCGTGGCCATAGGGGTGGCCTTCGTCGGCTGGGTTTTTGCTGTGATGGCTGGCGATTAACACTAAAAAATCGCAGACCAAGTCGGACAAAGAGTGCATGCCATCGGCGATCAAACTTTGCGAATGTGCCATAAAGCCGGCCGCTATTTGTGCCGCAGTTAACAAACTGTTTACCGCCACGCTCACCCAAGTGGAGCGGTTGGCCATGGCATGACGTTTAGGATCGTCGTAGGAAATTTCGGTGGATGCAGGCTCGGTCATGGTCATCTTTCCTCAAGCTGAGTAGCTAGATTATACGTTTTTTAAGTTGGCCATAAAGCCGTGACAAACAAGCCAACATGGCCACGTCGCCAGGCGCGTCGGCCACCCATACCTTAAAGCCTAGGCTCTTAGGCAATTCGGCAATTCTGGGGTGGTTGACGCACAAGCTGACCTGTTTTATCCAGTTGGCTTGTGCGGCCAGTGCAATCAAATGGCGCATGGCTTCACTGCTGGTCACCACCACCGCATCCAGTTGGCCTTGTTGCCATCTTTGTTCCAGCAATAGGCTGTTTGTTTGCGGGTTAAAACGGCGATAGGATTCGGCAAAGCTCACCTGCGCACCACGGGCTTGCAAGGTTTCAGCCAAGACCTCGCGGCCACCTTGGCCACGAAAAATAACGATGCGTTTACCGGCAACCGATTGCATGGGCGCCAGTGCCAATAAGGACTCGGTGTCAAAGCGCGCTTGCGGTATCAGCACCCGTGTGACACCAAATTGCCCAAGGTGCTCAGCCGTTTGCGGGCCTATGGCAGCGAATTGCAATTGTTTGGGGACTTGCCCAAACTTTTTGATGACGCGCGGCATGGCTTGGTCCACCGCGTTGCTGCTGATAAAAATCGCCCAATCAGCCTGTTCAAGCGGCGCGATGGCCAAGTCAAAAGCGCTGTAATCGTCCAAGGGGGCAATGCCCAGTAATGGAAACGCTATGGCGGTGGCACCTTGTGCGGCCAGGGCTAGGCACAACTCAGCCGCCTGTTCGCTTGGCCGGGTGACGGCGACATGCAGACCTTTTAGAGCGTTATTGGCCATGGGGTAAACAGCGTTACTTGTGCCCGTCTAAAGCAGCCAAAATGCGGTCAGCGCCTTTGGCAACCAATTGCGCTGCCAATTGCTTGCCCAGTGCATCGGCTTGATGGCGTTTGGCGGTCGCTTTTTCCACCAACATTTGCTTGCCATCCACGCTGCCAACAAAACCGGTGATGGACAGATCGTCGCCCTGGCAAGTGGCGTAGGCGCCCAATGGCACCGTGCAACTGCCAGCCAAGGCGCGACTCATGGCGCGTTCTGCTTCCACGCAAGCTTGCGTGTCGGCATGGTTAAGCGGGGCTAACACGGCATGCAAGTCCGGCCGGTTCGCGCTAATTTCTATGCCCAAGGCGCCTTGGCCTACTGCCGGTATGCTCAGTTCCGGCGCGATGACGCTGCGTATGCGCGTTTGCAAGCCCAGCCGAATTAAGCCGGCGGCGGCCAAAATAATGGCTGCGTATTGGCCTTCGTCCAGTTTGCGTAGGCGTGTTTGTAGGTTGCCACGCAAGGATACAATTTTTAGCTGGGGTAAACGGGCTTGCAATTGACTTTGACGGCGCAAGCTGGAGGTGCCCACCACGCTGCCGGCCGGCAGGTCTTCTAGGCAAGCAAAGTCGTTTGAAACAAACGCGTCCCTGGGGTCTTCGCGTTCGCCGGTGGCCACCAACATGAAGCCATCCGGTAAATTCATAGGCACGTCTTTCATGCTGTGCACGGCCAAATCGGCGCGGCCATCGGCCAACGCCGTTTCCAATTCTTTTACAAACAAACCTTTACCACCCACTAGCGCTAGGGGCGTGTCTAAAATTTGATCGCCGGTGGTGGTCATGCCCAATATGTCCACCGTGGTCGTTGGGTACAAGGCTTGCAAGCGACTTTGTATGTGCAGCGCTTGCCACATCGCCAATGGACTTTCACGGCTAGCAATGACTAATTTTTTGGGCGGGATAAAGTCAGCAGGGACAGATTGGGATTGCGTATTCATGGTCTGGGCTTAGGCTAAAGAGGGGTTAGTAGTGGCATTTTAACACAAGCATAAAGGCTGGCTTTAGCTGGCTCGTATTAAGTGTTGTTGCCGGCGACTCACCACCACCGTGTCCGGAATGTTTTTTAAAATGGCCACCCATTGCTTGTCGTTAGTGAGGGCGTGATCAGCATCTGCAACATCATAAATCGGGCGTTTTTCATAGCCTACTATGGCGGATTTAGCGACCAAGCAATTGCGATGCAAACGCAGAAACAGGCCGTCAAATTCGTGTTCCAAATTGTTGAGCGATTCTTCCAATACGTATTCTTTGGTCGCCGTGCGCACCGTGGTGTATTTGAGTTCAGCGCGCAGATAAATGGCGTCCTCGATGGGCACCAAGAGGATGCTGCCGCGCTCACTGATACTTAAATGCTTGCGTTGCGGTTTGCTCTGCGCTGTGGCTTTGGTCTTGGGTCGCAAGCTAAGCGCTTTAGCTATGGCGGCTTGCAAGCGCTCCAAGCGTATCGGTTTTAATAAGTAGTCAGCTGCCTGTATGTCAAAGGCCTGCATGGCGTAGCGGTCAAACGCGGTGCTAAAAATAATTGCCGGTGGCATGGCCATTTGCTGCATGGCTTGCGCGGCGTCTATGCCATTTTGCCCTGGCATGCTGATGTCTAATATGTCGATATCGGGTTGCTGACGCTGGCAACAGTCGATCGCCTCTTGGCCATTTTTAGCTTCGGCAATGACTTCGACGTCGGCCAGTTCCGCCAATAATTCACGCAAACGATTGCGCGCGGGGGCTTCGTCATCGGCGATTAAAATTTTGACGCTGGGCTTCATGCTGTGGTGTGGGGCAAAATAATGTGCACTTGGTATAGCCCGTCCGCCTGCCGACTGCGCAGCGAGGCTTCCAGATCAAAATGCAAGGTTAGCCGTTCTTGTATGTTTTTCAGTGCCATGTTGTTGCCAAAATGCCGGCTTAGGCCAGCTTGGTATGGATTGGTGATGAGCAAGTGCAGCTCATTTTTGTTGCTGACAATTTTCAACACGATGCTGCCGCCATCCGCCATCGGTTCTATGCCATGGTGCACGGCATTTTCCAACAGCGGTTGCAAGACCAAGGGGGGAATCAGCGCCCGCGTTGGCATGCCTTCTATCTGCCATTGCACGTTCAAGCGGTCGCCTAAACGCAATTTTTCTAGGGCTACATATTGCCGACATAAAGCGATTTCGTCAGCCAGCGTGACCAAGTCTCGGTTGTCTGCCATGAGCACGCGGAATAAATCAGCCATGTCTTCCAATGCCGTTTCGGCTTGCTTGGGTTGGCTACGTATCAGCGATAACACGGCGTTGATGCAGTTGAATAAAAAATGCGGTTGTATGCGCGCTTGCAAGACTTGCAGCCTGGCTTCATCGATGGCGGGCGAATAGGCGCGATGCAGCAAATGAAAGTAATAGAGGGTGACGACACCAATTAAACTGCTGAAAAAAACCACACGGCTGGTGCTGGGGATGGCCTCTACACTAAATACAGGCGTCAGCAAGGCCAGCACACTTAAACAGACTAGGTTGATTACGCCTAGCACGGCGATAAGTCCGATGCCGTGCGGCAGTTTGTTCAATGCCGGGTAGCTTAGGTACAACAGCAATAAGCTTAACAGCAGCATGGGTTGGGCGATGGCCGATAGACGCAGCAGTTGCGCAAAAAACGAATTTAAGTCGGTGCTTAATAATACCGTCGCCAATATCAAACTGAGATTGACGATGATTAGTATGCGTAAATTCACACCTAAGTTGCGGCAATTAAGCAGGCGTTGGGATTTTTTCATGGCTGCCGTTGGAATGATGGGGCATCTTTAGCTTTGGTGTTTTGCATTATAATGACCGCAGTTATAATCAAGCCGAACAAGTGTATTATTAAACACTATTTAGCTAGCCGGTTAAAAATATATAAAGTGGCCAAGTAAATTAGTGACTAAGCCGAATTGACCCGTAAAAGAGACATCATCGTGACCCAAAAAACAAGTGCATTGAATACTAAAAACACCAGCTGGTCCGGACGGTTCAATGAGCCGGTGGCCGAGCTGGTAAAAAAATACACGGCCTCGATTGGTTTCGATTACCGATTGGCCGCTTACGATATTCAAGGCTCGATTGCGCACGCGCAAATGTTGGGTGCGCAAAAAATAATTAGCCAAGATGACCTTAAAACCATAGAGCAAGGCTTGGCTGACATTGCAAAAGAAATTGAGGCCGGGCAGTTTGAATGGCTCTTGGATTTAGAGGACGTGCACTTAAACATAGAGAAACGCTTAACCGATAAAATTGGCGATGCAGGTAAGCGTTTACACACCGGCAGAAGCCGCAATGACCAAGTGGCCACCGATGTTAGGTTATGGCTAAGGGCCAGCGCCGACCATGTTGGCGCTGCTTTAAAAAAACTGCAATTGAGCTTATTGGATTTAGCCGAAGCGCACTTTGATACTGTCATGCCCGGCTTCACGCATTTGCAAGTGGCGCAACCGGTCACCTTGGGCCACCACTTAATGGCCTACGTGGAAATGCTCAGCCGCGATGCACAACGTTTTGCCGATTGCCGTCGCCGCATTAATCGTTTGCCTTTGGGTGCCGCCGCTTTGGCCGGCACCAGCTACCCGATAGACCGCGAGTTGGTGGCAAAAAAATTAGGCTTTGATGGCGTGTGTGAAAACTCCTTGGATGCCGTGTCCGATCGGGATTTTGCCATCGAGTTTACCTTCGCGGCTTCCTTGGTCATGACGCATTTATCGCGCTTGTCCGAAGAGCTTATTTTGTGGAGCTCACCGCGTTTTGCTTTCGTTGATATTGCCGATCGTTTTTGCACCGGCTCGTCCATCATGCCGCAAAAAAAGAACCCCGATGTACCGGAATTGGTGCGCGGTAAAACCGGTCGTGTATATGGGCATTTAACCGCCTTGCTCACCTTAATGAAGGGCCAGCCGCTGGCCTACAACAAAGACAACCAAGAAGACAAAGAGCCTTTATTTGATACCGTGGACACCTTGTTAGTGACCTTGGAAATTTACGCCGACATGATGCGTGGCATCAGCGTGAATAAAGACAACATGCGCCAAGCCGCCAGCGAAGGCTTTGCCACTGCTACCGATTTAGCCGATTACTTGGTAAAAAAAGGCATGCCGTTTAGGGATGCCCATGAAGTGGTGGCTTTGGCGGTGCGTTACGCCGTGGATAAAAAAGTCGATTTAAGCGATTTGCCGCTGGCCACCTTGCAGCAATTCTCTAGCAGTATCAGTGATGACGTGTATGCGGTATTAACTTTAGAAGGCTCGCTGAATAGCCGCAATCACATCGGTGGCACGGCACCGGTGCAAGTAAAAGCCGCCATTATGAAAATGCGTCATTTTATAAAATAGCAAACATTACATTCATCAATTAAAAATTAATGTATCTATTGATAGCCTGGTACTCTTAAGAAAGCCTTAAGAATATTAGGCTATTTTGTTAATTGCCTATAATTGTCTTAAAAAGACGGCATTTATTCAGGAACAAATATGCGCCCAATTAGATTAAACATAACATTAAATAAAGTATTTTTCATATTCATAATTTTATGTTCATGCATAGTGCATGCTGATAACATTAATCAAGAGGCCCCTGATTTTGAATTACCTGGCAAGCTAGAAACCGTAAGGCTTTCGGATAATAAAGGCAAAGTCGTATATTTAGATTTTTGGGCATCTTGGTGCGGTCCTTGTAAGCAGTCTTTCCCATGGATGAATGCAATGCAAGAAAAGTATAAAAATAAAGGGTTTGAAATTATCGCGGTAAATCTAGATGCGAATAATGAAGACGCGCAAAAATTTTTAATTTCAACGTTGGCTAAATTTACTGTGGCATTTGATATTAAAGGGCAAACACCACTTCAATACGGTGTAAAAGGAATGCCAACGAGTTATTTGATCGACCGTGATGGCAAAATTGTAATGCAGCATATGGGCTTTAATGCAAGTGATCGCGAAAAGTTAGAGCAAAAAATTCAAAATTTATTAGTTGAAAAAAAATGATGCGGACATATTTTTTCAACACCTTTTTTTTGATGGCCATGATTTCTATGACTGCTTGCACTAACCTAAAAAAAGTTCAACCATGGGAAAAAGGAGCGCTAGCAAAGCCTGAAATGACATTTGATGGCGATGCCTTAGATAATGCGTATGTAGAACATACCTATTTTAGCAAAGAAGGTTCTTCAGGCGGCGGCGGGGTTGGCGGCGGCGGTTGTGGTTGTAATTGATCAAAGTAAAACCATTGATATGACCCAACTTAAAAACACGCCACCTTTGGAATTAGGTAAAACAGTCTTACTTATGGCGGCCACGTTGTCTTTACCAGGAATTAATCTCGCGCAAGCAGAAACAGCACCAGAGCATGGCATCATAAGTTATAAGTACTTAGATTATCTCGATGCCCAAAGTGGAGTTGTGGATTCGGCATCAGGAGCCTCTTCTTCCTTAAGTAATAATCGTGTTGCCGTAAAAGCTAATTCTTTAGCTTTGATGATGCCTGTTGCTGGAGAGTGGTCGGTATCAGCTAGTTTTGTTAATGACGCTATTTCGGGAGCATCCCCTAAGTATCATTCCAGTGAATTAACGAAATTAAAAGACAATCGGAATGCAGGAAATATAAGTGTCACGCGTTACCTCCCTCGGGGTACAGTTTCGGTAGGACTTAATAAATCAAAAGAAAATGATTATGTTTCCAAGGGATTTTCATTGCAGGGGACGTTTGCAAGTGAAGATAAAAATACAACGTTAAATGCTGGTTTTGCATTATCAAATGACGAAATTCGGGTTAGTGAATATCTGCCATGGGAAAAGAAACAGGTAACCGACTGGCTAATTGGTGTGACACAAGTTTTAACAATACACGATATAGCACAATTCAATTTGGGCTATTCGGTAGGAAACGGATATTTCTCTGATCCTTATAAATCGGGTGAGAATAGACCCGAGTCGAAAGACCGAACCACGGTACTTGCTCGTTGGAATCACTACTTTAAAGCAACAAATGGAGCAAGCCATATAGGCTACCGTTATTACAACGATACATTTGGTATAGTTGGGCACACCTTTATGCTGGAATACACGCAGCCTTTTGCAAATGGTTGGAGTGTTATGCCGCTCACCCGCTATTACACACAAACAGCAGCAGATTTTTATATAGGGCTTGATCCGGCAAACCCTTTATTTTCTGAAGCCATGTCAGCAAGATATAAATCACTAGATCAACGTTTGGGCGAGTTTGGTGCTTGGACTTGGGGCGTTAAAGTGACGAAGCAGCTTAATGAAAATTGGCTGGTTGATTTTAAATACGAGCAATATAAACAAAAAGAAAGTTGGGCTTTATCCGGAAATGGGAATGGCACAATTGAGCCGTTTAATTTCAGAAGTTATCAAGTAGGCATTTCTCGTAAGTTTTAAAATTTGAGAAAAATATAACCATGTCGCCATCGAGCACTTTAAGGCAGTCATTACAAAAGCCCATTCTCGACCCAAGTTTATATCGAGTCGAATTTAAAGCCATGGCCAGTGCTTGCGAGGTTGTAGTCGCGGCTGCGAACGAGCGTGAAGCTTACCGTTGCATAAAGTCGGCTATTGATGAAGTGCAGCGCATAGAAAAAAAGTACAGCCGATATCATCCTGATAGCATCGTTTCTATTATCAATAGCAGCGCTGGAAAGGATTGGGTGCTTTGCGATGATGAGACAGAATCATTGCTAAATTATGCAGGCACCTTATTCAATATTAGTGACGGATTGTTTGATATTACCTCTGGCATATTGAGACAAGCCTGGAATTTTAATCATCCGGTTTTACCTAGCCATGTGAAGATTTTAGAGTTGCTTAAGTTAGTTAGCTGGCAACAAGTTGAACGTGAGAATCAAAAAATAAGGTTACCAAAAACTGGTATGGAGATTGATTTTGGTGGTTTCGGAAAAGAATACGCTGCAGATAGGGCCGCTACTATTTTAATTGAACACGGCGTTAAACATGGTTACGTTAACCTTGGGGGGGATTTGCGAGCGATAGGAGCGAAACCCACTGGGGAACCTTGGGTGATGGGCATACTTAATCCTCGTGAAAAAGGTGCCATCATAGCTAGTATTCCACTTACGGTTGGAGCCTTGGCAACCAGTGGCGATTACGAAAAATTTTTTGATTTAAATGGTAAGCGTTATTGCCATATTATTTCACCCCGCACAGGTCAGCCGGTGACTTATTGGCAGTCGGTTAGCGTATTAGCCCCTCTAGCTGTTAATGCTGGGACATACACAACCATTGCCATGTTAAAAGAAGCCGATGGCTTGGCTTGGTTAGAGTCTTTTGGCCTGGCTTATTTAGCCATTGATTGCAATGGCCAAGTTTTTCAGAAACAAGCGTAAATAATTTAACCAATATTTTTTAAGTGGAACAAAAAAATGGCAGCTATATATAACGGTACCGAAACTGATGACAACCTTGAAGTTTTGGACCCAGCGGGAAGGCATGGTGAAACCGCTACTTGGAACGGCTTGGGTGGCATTGATACGCTTGTATGGCACCGCGATGCACCTGCTAGTGGCCGCTTTGTATGGACCTTAAATTCTAATGGAACCAGTATAAATCTTGATAGCGTCTCAGGAGTCTCGGCTTGGCATTACACATTGAATAGCGTGGAAAAAATTAAGTTTAGTGACATAACTATTGATTTGACGACTTTATTTCCAGGCGCATTTTCCTTAACAGACAGCACGCCACCGAGCATTGATATTCGTTCTGGCGTCGGCGCTTTAGCGTTAGGTGAGACGGCCACCATCAGTTTCACTTTAAGTGAGGCTTCAACAAACTTTGCATTAACTGATGTGACTGCATCAGGCGGCACGTTGACAAACTTCAGTGGCAGTGGTGCAGGCTACACGGCACTCTTTACCCCAGACACTAACAGCACGACCAATGGCGTAGTCAGCGTTAGCAGCAATAAATTTAGCGATGCGGCAGGCAATAATAATGCAGACGGATCGGATGCGAACAATACTGTGACTATGGCAGTGAATACTGTCATCGTGGCTAATCATGCACCCATAGCCAAGCTTATCGCTAAAGCAGCTAGTGCCACTGAAGGTAAGGCTTTCAGTTACACCTTAGCTAAAGGTACTTTTAGCGATCCAGATAAAGGCGATGTTTTAACCTACTCCTTTAACGGACCAGATTGGCTTAGTTTTGATGTGGCTAAAGGCAAGCTTACTGGCACCCCAGGCTATGCAGTCGCTGACACTCCAAGCGCAACAGTAACTTTTAACGCCACGGATAAAGCAGGTCTAATGGCTAGCACCACACTCACCATTAATATAACAAACACCGCGACCATTAAAGGCACGGCTAAGGCCGAGACATTAATCGCTGGATCAGGCGCTGACAAGATTACCGGTTTAGCAGGCAATGATACCCTTATAGGGGGAGCAGACAATGACACCCTTGCCGGCGGAGCGGGCAACGATACCCTAACCGGTAATGAGGGTAGCGATAACTACTTGTTTGACTTCGCTGCTAATGCAAGCAGTAATCTTGATACGATTATTGACTTTGTTTCTGGGACGGACAAGCTGCAATTTAGTAAAAAAATCTATAAAGGGCTAGGAAACATGGTGGGTAATTTAACTAACGATCAATTTTGGGCATCTGCTGGTCAGACGACAGCTCATTCCCTAACAGATCGCATTATTTATGATACCGTAACCGGGGCATTTTATTATGATGCGGATGGAAACAAAGTTGGTGGTGTAAATGCTATTCAAGTGGCCGTTATTGGCACCGCCGACAGTCACCCAACATTAATTTACAGTGATGTGCTTATTGTTGCCTAGGCTACTCATTTAAACTACTTTAAAAATACTTGGAAGTGATTATGAAGATATTGTTTGCATTATTGGTTTTATTAAATCTCTCTCAAGCTAACGCAAATGAAAAATCAGCGATAAGCTTGGAAAGTAACAGCGCAGATTTTTTGGAACCGGATAGAGCATTTAAACTTCATTTGGAAGCCGTTGATCACTCCACCATTAAGGCTAATTTTGCGATAGCTCCAGGCTATTATTTATATCGGCAACGCATTAGTTTTAAATTAGAAGAAGGCACGCCGGCAGAATTTTCCTCTATTGATTTCCCTAAAGGTGAACTAAAGCGAGACAATAATTTTGGTGAAAGTGAAGTTTATCATCAAGATTTTAATGTAATTGCTAAGCTTAAATATCTTGGCGCAACCCCAGAGAAGCTAAAAGTATTGGCAAGCTATCAAGGCTGTAGTGAAAAAGGTCTTTGTTATGCCCCTATCCAAAAAACGCTTGAGTTGGTTATTCCTTCAGTATCAGCCCAAGAAAATTTCATCCCGTCTTCAGCAGCCAATCCATCAAGACCATCTGCTCCCCAAGCATCCGTTGATGATCAAGTAAATACGCTACTTAAAGGTGGAAATCTTTGGTTGGTGGTGTTAGGTTTTTTTGGTTTTGGCTTATTGCTGTCACTTACTCCTTGTGTATTCCCTATGATCCCAATTCTTTCAGGCATTATCGTTGGTCAAGGTAAACAAACTAGTAAAATGCACTCGTTTAACCTCTCGATAGCTTATACGCTTGGTATGGCTATTAGTTATACCTTGGCTGGTATTGCTGCAGGATTGTCTGGACACTTAATAAGTGCGGCTCTTCAAAATCCATGGGTGTTAAGTTCTAGCGCATTTGTTTTTGTATTACTTGCACTCTCTATGTTTGGGTTTTATGAACTACAGTTACCAAGCTCGATGGAGAATGGTGTGCTCAATTTTACTAATCGATTTAAAGGGGGTAAGTTTTTTAGCGTATTCGTGATGGGCATGCTCTCTGCATTAATTGTCAGTCCATGTGTTGCCGCACCCTTAGCAGGCGCATTGTTATACATAGGCCAAACACACGATGTCGTTTTAGGAGGCCTGGCTTTGTTTTTCCTATCGCTAGGTATGGGCGTGCCTTTATTAATTGTAGGTGCCTCAGCGGGAGCTTTGTTGCCCAGAGCAGGCCGCTGGATGGAAGCAGTGCGCAATTTCTTTGGTGTGTTGATGTTAGGCATGGCGATATGGCTAATTAGCACTATTATCCCAGCTACCTTGGAAATGCTTTTATGGGCAGCACTATTGATTGTTTCTTCCGTTTACTTGCATGCGTTAGATGCATTGCCTGCAACAAAAACAAAATGGTCTATGTTTTGGAAAGGCATAGGTGTCATCATACTGTTGCTTGGTATAAGTTTATTTTTTGGAGCCATGTCGGGCAGCAAAGATCCTTTGCAACCCTTTTCTGGCATACAGACCACAAATGTAGCTAAGGATATTGAAAAAGGACTTGAGTTTAAAAGGATTAAAAATAGTGCTGAACTTGATTTAGCAATACAAAATGCTAAAGGCAATTACGTAATGTTGGATTTTTATGCAGACTGGTGTGCATCGTGCAAAGAATATGAGAGATTAACTTTTCGGGATTTATCCGTAAAAAATCAACTTAGTCAGTTTGTGCTTATACAAGCAGATGTCACGCAAAATACCAAGCAAGATTTATTATTGTTAAAGCGTTTTGGTTTATATGGGCCTCCAGGCATTATTTTCTTTGATAAAGATGGAAATGAGTTAATCAAGCACAAAGTGATAGGTTTTCAAGAGGCAGCTCTTTTCCTAAGAACGCTTAATCAAATAATTTCGCTTTAAAGCAAACTTAAATTAGCGGTGTTTTAAGTTAAAAACAGTTCCAGCAAGTCGTTCAAAAAGCGCTGGCCCAGCAAGGTCGGTTTTAAGGTTTGGTTTTCCACCAGCAACAGGCCTTTGTCTTGGGCTTTTTTGATGGCAACACTCAAACTGTCTAAGCTTAAGCCGCTGCGCGCTTGAAATAAATTGAGTGGCACGCCGTCTATTAAGCGCAGCGCGTTCATCATGAATTCAAAGCCCAGTTCGTCTTTTTCAATAAGCCATTCCCGTTCGACCGCCTGGCAAGCCAAGGCTTTTTCCATGTAGGCTTTGGGGTGCTTAGCCCGCACCTCCCGACAAATTTTATCGTGGTAACTCAGCTTGCTGTGCGCACCGGCACCTATGCCCAAGTAATCCCCAAATTGCCAATAATTTAAATTGTGCCTAGCTTGTTTACCGGGCTTGGCAAAGGCCGAGGTTTCATAATGGCCATAGCCGTGCTCGGCTAACAAGGCTTCGATGGCAATTTGCATTTCCGCGCTGCTGTCGTCGTCTGGCAAACTGGGCGGCGTGCGGTAGAAAGGCGTATTGGGTTCCAAGCTTAAATGGTAAAAAGACAAATGGCTGGGCTGGAATTGCACGGCTTTTTGCGCATCTTGCATGGCTTGAGCCAAACTTTGCTCGGGCAAGCCGTACATCAAATCCAAATTCACCTGCTTAAAAGTTTGCATGGCCAAAGCAATCGCCGCTAAAGCTTGCTCGCTATCGTGTATGCGGCCTAAGGCTTGCAGGTGGGCATCGTTAAAACTTTGTATGCCCAGTGACAAGCGTGTCACGCCGGCCTGTTTATAGCCTATAAAATTGGCGGCATCGACCGTGCCGGGGTTGGCCTCTAAGGTAATTTCGGCATCGTATTCCAAGGGGGTGAGCATGCGCACCTGGCTTAAAATCCGGTCTATGCTTTCGGCTGAAAATAAGCTGGGCGTGCCGCCGCCAAAAAACACCGAGCTCACTTTGCGACCCCACACTTTGGGTGTCGCTAATTCCAAGTCAGCAATCAAGGCAGCTATGTAAGCGCTTTCGGGAATGCCACCGTTTTTATCGCGATGCTCATGCGAATTAAAATCACAATAAGGGCATTTTTTAACGCACCAAGGGATGTGTATATATAAGGAAAGCGGCGGTGGGTTGCTTAAGCCGGATATGGTGGCTTCGCCGGCAAGCGGCGCGATCGTGTTGATGGGCTTGTTGGAGTAGGCCGTGTCGGCTTTTATGGGGATGACTTTTTTAATCGGGCTTACCTTTTATACGGATTGATTAAGGCATCAACCAGCGCATGCAAGGCGCTGCGCATTTGTGTTTCACTGACTTCCATGAGCAAGCCGTCTTCCAAGGCATCTTGGGCGATTTGTTTGATCTCATCAAAATTTTCGTTCATGACTTTTATTTTTTCTGTGCAGGCCACGATGCTGTCGTCGTCGCGCAACCACTTAGGCCAAGTGCTCTTAGACATGGTTAAGCCTCTCTAACTGAAGCAGCAGCTTGGCCATGGCATGGCCGCGGTGACTGATGCGACTTTTGATTTCCAATGGCAATTCGGCCACGGTTTTACCGGTTTTGGCATCCAAGAAAAGCGGGTCATAGCCAAAGCCATCTTGACCACGAAATTCGCTCAATATTTCGCCTGCCCAACGGCCTTCCGCAATCAAGGGTTCGGGGTCATCCGCATGGCGCACCAAGACGATGACGCAGTAAAAATGCGCCTGCCGATTTTTTTCAGCCCCCAGCACGCTCAGCAGTTTTTCGTTATTCGCTTGATCGGATTTTGGTTCGCCGGCATAGCGCGCGGAGAGCACGCCGGGTGCGCCTTGCAGGGCATCCACGCACAAGCCAGAATCGTCCGCCAAGGCCGGCAGGCCAGTTTGGCGGCTGGCATGGCGCGCTTTGGCCAAGGCATTTTCTATGAAGGTGCAATGCGGTTCCTCGCACTCGCTCACATGAAGTTCGGCTTGCGCAACGATGTCTATATTGAGCGGCGCTAGCAAGTGGGCAATTTCGCGTAACTTACCTTTGTTGCCCGATGCAATGACGAGTTTGTTAAACACCGAGCGCCTCTTTTTGCTTGGCTAGCAGTTGCTTGATGCCGTGTGAGGCCAAGTCCAGCATGGCGTTCATGGCATCGCGGCTAAATGGTTGGCCTTCTGCCGTGCCTTGCACTTCGACAAAGCCACCGTCGGCAGTCATCACCACGTTCATGTCGGTATCGCAATCGGAATCTTCTAGGTAGTCTAAATCCAATAGCGCTTGGCCTTGGTAGACGCCAACCGAAATGGCAGCCATGCCTTGAATGAGTGGGCTTTCGCTGATGGCGCCACTTTTTAATAAGGTGGCAATCGCATCGTGCAAAGCCACGTAGGCCCCGGTGATGCTGGCCGTGCGGGTGCCGCCGTCGGCTTGGATGACGTCGCAATCTATCTGTATGCTGCGTTCGCCTAATTTTTCTAAATCAATAATGGCCCTCAGTGAGCGACCAATTAAGCGTTGAATTTCTTGGGTACGACCGGACTGTTTGCCCTTGGCGGCTTCCCTGTCCATGCGGCTACCGGTAGAGCGAGGCAGCATGCCGTATTCGGCCGTGACCCAACCTTGGCCTTTGCCCTTGAGAAAGCCGGGCACGCGCTCTTCCACGCTGGCCGTGCACAGCACATGGGTGTCACCAAATTTAACCAACACCGAGCCTTCGGCGTGCTTGGTGTAATGGCGAACAATGGTGACATCGCGTAATTGATTGTGAAGTCGGCCACTAGGCCGTTGACGGGTTTGCATAGTTGTCTTCCTAATTAAGGGCTTTATTTTGGCATGAAATAAGCCGTATTTGATAACATGGCAATAATTTTAATCGCATCACACTAGAAAGTGCCCCTATGATTTTTAGCATGACAGGCTACGCCGCCCAAGAAAAAAGCTTGGATAACGCCACCTTGATATTGGAATTGCGCGCGGTAAACAGCCGCTATTTGGAATTGCATTTTAAGCTCGATGACAATTTGCGCAGCCTAGAACCGCTCATGCGTGAGCGGATAGGCGAGCAATTAAGCCGCGGCAAAATCGAATGTAGACTCAATTTAATGGCCCGCACTTCCACGCTCCAAACGACGCAAATCGACCCAGCCATGTTGCAACAATTAGCGGCCATGCAAGCCACCGCGCAACAGCATTTTCCGCAAAGTCGTGACCTAAGCGTGGCCGACATTTTGCGTTGGCCGGGCGTGCTCATCAGTGAAGCTAACGGTGAAAGCAAGTTGGCGGAGGAGGTGAAAGCTTTGTTGCAAGAAGGCTTGCAAGCGCTCAACGCCTCACGCGCGCGCGAAGGCGAAAAACTCAAAGCCTTGATTTTAGAGCGCTTAGTGCAAATTGAGCAGCTAGTGAAAACCGTTAAACCTTTGCTGCCAACTTTCACGCAAGAATACCAAGCCAAGTTAGAGGCTAAGTTAAATGACAGCTTAAAAAACTTAGACCCGGAAAGGTTGGCGCAAGAGTTAGTGTTGTTCGCCCAGCGTATCGATGTGGACGAAGAGCTAAGCAGATTGACCGCTCACATAAGCGAGGTAAAACGCATCCTCAATAGCGATGCACCGGCCGGCAAACGTTTGGATTTTTTAATGCAAGAATTAAACCGCGAGGCCAATACCTTGGGCTCCAAATCGGTGGCGCTGGAAACCACAAAAGTCTCCATGGAATTGAAAGTACTCATCGAGCAGATGCGCGAGCAAATCCAAAACATTGAGTAGTATTTTAGCTTATATCACCTAGTATCAATTAACCCTTAAAATCCTTTATTAATTTTCTACTTAGAAAGACTAAAAGGGGGCCTCAGTTCCCTTTTTTTACATCATTAAAACGGTGGCGGTGTTTTGTTGGTGGCATAAGACATCATGTTCATGATGCAATCCGTTCTGACAGAGCATTTTAGTCTTTTTAATGACAGTTAAATTGGGGCGTGAATGTGCCGAAACATTTCATTTAAAATCTCACCACCTCTCTCGAGCATGAAATACCTAAAAGCTTCTGCGGCTTGTGAAGCATTACGCTTATTTAAGGCAACCACATGCCAAGCGCGCATGATAGGGGTATTTTGTACGTCTAAAATGGTGATTTGTTTATTGGATATTTCGCTGTGTATGGTATGCAAAGACACCAAGGAAATGCCTAGATTCGCAATGATGGCTTGCTTAATGGTTTCATTGCTGGATATTTCCATGCTGACTATCGGTGACAACTTATGTTCTGCAAAAAAGCGCTCCATAATATAACGCGTGCCAGAACCCGGCTCTCTTGAAATGATTTCAAATTGGTTCAGTGCGCTGGGTGGTATGTTAGATAGGCGAGCAAGCTTGTTTGACGGACTGGCAATGAATACGTGAGGGTGGCTTGCAAACGCCTCTACGCGCGTGTCGATGTCTTTTGGGGGCTGCCCCATGATGGCAATATCAATTTCACCGTCTCTTAACAGTTCAACTAATTGCAATCGGTTTCTGGCCTCAATTTTTATCTTTATATTGGGGTAGTCTTTTTTAAACTCCACTAGCATCCCAGGTAAAAAATATTTTGCCGTGCTGACCAATCCTATTTTTAATTCTTTAATTTGTGTGCCACGCAATCGCTCCATCATCGTGCTGGCCTCATTTAGCGTGCTTGAAATGCGGCGTGCATAGAGTAAAAAATATTCGCCAGCAGAGGTTAGCTCAATTTTTCTTTTGTCACGGGTAAATAATCGGATACCCATGTCTGACTCCATTTCTTTAATTTGTAAAGAAACGGCAGGGGCGCTGATGTGCAGCTCTTCTGCTGCGCGTGAAAAGCTCGTGTGTTTGGCCGCACTCAAAAAAATTTTAATTTGTCGTAGGGTAAGGTTGCGCATAATGTATTTTTAATAAGTAAAACTTAAGTTAAGTTAAAGTATTTGTTACTTTAACTTAACTTTAAAATTTAATACAGTGGTAGCCATTGCTATTGACTCAGCCTTATTAAACGAACTTTTGAAAGGGAAAAAATGGCTACGCAAACTGAGGGACGTATTACCGACATTAAGGAGCGTTACAAAGGTGGGGTGCTTAAATACAAGCAAATGGGTTATTGGCGACCTGATTACCAACCTAAAGACACCGACTTTATTTGCGTTTTCCGTATTACGCCGCAAGAGGGAGTGGACATTGAGGAAGCCGCTGCCGCGGTAGCCGGGGAATCTTCCACTGCGACATGGACGGTGGTCTGGACTGATATGCTTACCGCGTATGAAGATTATCAAGGCAAAGCTTACCGTGTCGATGCCGTACCTGGAACAGGCTTGGGCACCGATAAAGAAGCGCAATATTTTGCCTACATTGCTTATGACATTATTTTGTTTGAAGAAGGATCGATTGCTAACGTAACGGCATCCTTAATTGGTAATGTGTTTAGCTTTAAACCCTTAAAAGCCGCGCGTTTAGAAGACATTCGTCTGCCCGTGGCTTACGTAAAAACATTCAAAGGCCCGCCCACCGGTATTATTGTGGAAAGAGAGCGTTTGGATAAATACGGCCGTCCCTTATTGGGCGCAACCATGAAGCCTAAACTTGGGCTGTCGGGCAAAAACTATGGCCGGGTGGTTTACGAAGGGTTAACGGGTGGTTTGGACTTTACCAAAGACGATGAAAACATTAACAGCCAACCCTTTATGCATTGGCGCGATCGCTTTTTATTCTGCATGGA